>CAJXGZ010000065.1 GCA_913053795.1 uncultured Rhodospirillales bacterium
TCCACCCGGCAAGCGCGCCTCTGTGGTTTGATGGATCGCGGTCTCCCTCGAACCCAGTGTCGATATTGTAGCATTTCTCGAATCCAAGGGACGTCAAGGCGATGGCCGCGTCCTTGGACCGTATGCCGGAACGGCAAATAATGAGCGCCGCGCTCCGAGAAACGCGCCGCCAATTACCTCGCCATGATAAAGTTAACCGCCATAAGAATGTAGCTGCGCGTTAATGAGGCTGGCCTAGAGATTTATGTCCGTTTTCCTGTGCAAAGCAGACGAAAATCAATGTATGCTGAGAGGTCTCTTCGTAGCCAAGAGGGGACATTGGGTAGGATGGCTGCGGAGGTAAAACTTATTCAATTACGGTGGGGTTTGGGTGCTATCGCCGTGAATTTGAAGATTATTTGGGAAATATTGGCTTGCCAGGAAAAATAGGATGGAAAGGTTATTAATAGAAAATCCGCCGTCAGACCTTGAGCTGAATTTTGCGCGCGAGCCCTTGCAATACTTCCTAACCGCGCCCATGGATGGCCCCAATCGTAAAACCGGGCTTATCTTCAATATTTGTGGTTTCGGACAGCGGCCCGATGATGTGTATTTTGCCGACAAATTGGCTCCCTACCTGAGCAATAAATATAATTGCTACTGTGTTGGCGTTGCCTATTTTGGAATTCTAGTTAAGTTTATTGGCAAACTTATCGCCTTGCCTCAATGGAAGGAGTCCTTGTTCAACCTCTACGGCCTTCCGCCGACGGATGACTTGGGCGAAATCACCAGATTCCTCAGGGCGAAAGGCGTTGCCGAGTTATCCGGTGAATTTCCGTTGATTTCCTGTTTTGGCGGCGAGTACCAGTCATTTGGTTTTCTGCCGGCGCTGGATCACATTGCCGTTCTTGGCGATATACTGCGAAGATACGACATCAATCGCAAACGACTGATTATTTTAAGCACCTCCTGTGGCGGCCATATTGCCGGCATGATGCTCAAACTGATGAGCAACACCTTTTCCACCATTATTGATAATTCTGGATTCGTGAGAACCGAATTGCCTCAACTCAACAACATGGAGTTCGGCGCCCGGCATTGGTTCAAGCATAACGGGGTGCGTATCTGCAGGGTGGAGAAAACACCCTGGTCAGTAAAGGACAGCAGCAGCCAAGGATTTTTCAAGCCAGAGTTCGCAGCTATCCGCGATCTCACACTGCAATCCCATTACCGCCCGGGCAATACACGTGTGTACGGTTTTCACTCCGCATTGGACGAACTTGTGCCCATAGAGGATAAGGAACTTCATTTCGAGACCCTGCAAAAATTTTATGATGCAACGTTGGTCCGTGTGGAACGCGGCGATATTGACGGCAAATTATTCAAGGAAATCGGCCACGGAATGGGTGCGTCATTACGTGGCGTCTTCGACTTGGTGGCCGAGACCGATCCACTCATGGAGAGAAACCAGACGGAAACGGACTTCGAAATGAACACTCGACTCTCTCTGAACTGTGGAGCCATCAATTACGCGTTCAGTTTCTCGGACGATTTTTCCTTCAAGCACGCCCTAATCTAAGACGTGCTAAAGCTTATTCTTGGCGATGCGTTTGATCAAGCAGTCGCAGAGGCAGTTGACGCGGCCTAAATAATGATGCGAAATCGGCAAAATACGTCTACCCACTTACCGCCCGCTCCAAGGTCCCCTCCGGGTCATAACAAGAAGTAATAGCCAAGCCTGAAAATGGCCCGGTTTATGGCATTGGGCGGACATCAGCAAGTTACTGATAGTTCCGGCGCCAGCGCTCAACCCTGTCCCCAAGGCAGTCCATCCGTCTTCCACCCGGCAAGCGCGCCTCTGTGGTTTGATGGATCGCGGTCTCCCTCGAACCCGGCGTCGATATTGTAGCACTTCTCGAATCCAAGGGACGTCAAGGCGATGGCCGCGCTCTTGGACCGTATGCCGGAACGGCAAATAATGAGCACCGTGTTCTCCTCGGCAACGCCGGCGTCGGCGACTTGGGAGACGAATTCCGGGTTGACCCGCATGTCCGGGAAAAAAAGCCACTGCACGAAGACGGGCTGTTTGCCCAATTCGTTCAAATCGGGGACGCCCACATAGGCCCATTCGGCCTGAGTGCGCACATCCAACAGCACCGCCCCGTCATCCTCGCGCAGCATTTCCCACGCTTGTTTCGGGGTGATGTCGCCCGCGTAATTCTGCTCTTCGGACAAAGTCTGCCTCCTTTCGTGCGATTTTATGTCGGAAAAACAATAAAATCCCGCAATTTCTCTATTTCGTGTTTGACTCTTTAATAGGCTCTTCTATTTTTGTGCGCTGCAAAATAACTCACCCGTTGGCTCATTAAAATGGCGGAGACCATGACCGATCTCAAGCTTTCAAACGATCTAGTGTTCGAAGACCTCTACGCCGAGGACGGCCTTGCCCGAATTGACGCGCTGTTCACGAAGAAATTGGGGGCCGTCGATGGCGACCTGAGCGTGCGCCTGACAACCGCCCGCGCCAACCCCGGCAGCCTGGATAATAAGGCCGAGTCCGATTTGATCCTAGAGCTGGCGCCGCACCTTGAGGATTTCCTTGGCGGACTGTTCGGCGTCAAGGACGAGCTTAAGGCTCTCAACAAAAGCCACAAGGACCTGAACGACCTTTACGCCTGCAAGCGCCTGTTCGTTCAGCGCCGCGCCGCCAAGGCGCACAAGCCTGACGACGCCGAGGGCTTCAACGGCCCGGCGCTGGAGGCCGACTTGACCGTGCGCTTCGGCGGAACCTTCGACCAGATCGTCTTCGCCAAGACCGTTAACGCCTGGCTTGAAGACGAGGAGGCCAACGCCGAATCCCTCGACTTGGCGTCCCACTACGCCGCTTGGGCCTTGCACACCCATGACGGCCACGAGCGCCACTTCGACGATATCCTGTTCAGGAAGCCAGAAAAGATCGACATCGATCACTTTGTGCCCCACGAGACGTTCGCGGACCATGGCGTTGAAATGATGCGGATGGACTCGGAGAATTGCCGCCACTACGACCGCGACGCCTTCGCCCTTACCGACCAGGGAACGGATCTGATCGGCGCGCTGGACGAAATCAACTACTGCGTCATCTGCCACGACCGGGCGCGCGACTACTGTTCGCGCGGCATGACCGACAAGGATACGGGCAAGTTCACCAAAAATCCCTTGGGCGTGACCCAGAACGGCTGCCCGCTGGAGGAAAAAATCTCCGAGATGCACAAGGCCAAGATGGATGGCGACTCCATCGCCTCCCTGGCCATCATCGCCATCGACAACCCGGTGGTGGCGGCCACCGGGCATCGTATCTGCAACGACTGCATGAAGGCGTGCATCTACCAGAAGCAGGACCCGGTCAACATCCCGCAAGCTGAAACCCGCGTGCTGAAGGACGTATTGAACCTGCCCTGGGGCTTTGAAATCTACAGCCTGCTGACCCGCTGGAACCCGCTCAACATCGAGCGTCCGGTCTCCAAGCCGGACTCAGGGCGCAAGGTTCTGATCGTCGGCGCCGGCCCCGCCGGCTATTCCCTGGCCCACTTCCTGATGAACGAAGGCCATACGACGGTGGTCATCGACGGCCTCAAGATCGAGCCGCTGGAGCCCGAAATTTGCGGCGTCGACCAATCCGGCGGGCGCCATCCCTTCAAGCCCATCAAGGACATTGGCGAGCTTTGGGAGCCCCTCGATGCGCGCATCCAGGCCGGCTTCGGCGGCGTATCCGAATACGGCATCACCGTTCGTTGGGACAAAAACTTCCTCAAGGTGGTGCGCTTGTTGATGGAGCGCCGCAAACGCTTCGCCATGTACGGCGGCGTGCGCTTCGGCAGCGCCATCACCACGGAGTCGGCGTTCGAACTCGGCTTTGACCATGTGGCGCTGGCCATGGGCGCCGGAAAGCCCACGTTCCTGTCGGTTCCCAACGGACTGGCCCGGGGCGTGCGCCAAGCCTCGGACCTTCTGATGGCGTTGCAGTTGACCGGCGCCGCCATGAAGGATTCCATCGCCAATCTGCAAATTCGCCTTCCCTCGGTGATTATCGGCGGCGGCCTGACCGCCATCGACTCCGCCACCGAAGTGCTGGCCTACTACGTGCGCCAAGTGGAGAAGTTCCTGGAGCGTTACGATGTTCTGGTGGGTCTGCACGGCCCGGACGCGGTGCGCTCGGTTTGGAGCGGCGAAGAGAAAATCATCGCCGATGAGTTCATCACCCATGGCCGCGCCATCAAGGAAGAGCGCGAGTCTGCGGTCAAGGAAGGCCGCGGCCCGCACTTCATCACCTTGCTGGACTCCTGGGGCGGCGCCACCATCGCTTACAGGCGCCGCATGACCGGTTCGCCCAGTTACCGGCTCAACCACGAGGAAATCGAGAAAGCTTTCGAGCAGGGAATTCGCTTCGCCGAATTGCTGTCTCCCACCGAAATCCTGGTCGACGAATACAACCACTGCAAGGCCGTTGTCCTGGAGAAACAGGAAATCGGCGACGACGGCAGGCCCCAGCCCACCGGCGAAACGACGTCTCTTCCGGCGCGCTCGGTTCTGATCGCCGCCGGCACCCAGCCCAACACGGTGCTGAAACGCGAATATCCCGGCTTTACGGAGCTGGACGGCAAGTACTTCCAGGCCCTGGACGAGGACGGCAAGAAGGTAAGCCCCGAATGGTCGGCTAAGCCCGAAACGCCGCACGTGCTGACCAGGATTTACGACGACGGCCGCTCCATGAGCTTCTTTGGCGACCTTCATCCCGACTACGCCGGCAACGTGGTTAAGGCCATCTCCAGCGCCAAGCAAGGATTCCCGGTGGTTGACCGCATGCTGGCCAAGCTGCCTGCGTCCAAGGTCAGCCCGGACGAGTTGATCAAGGCCCTGAACGACGGACTTCGCCCGGTGGTGAAGAGCGTCACCCGCCTGGTCTCCAACGTGGTCGAGGTCAGGGTGCACGCCCCGCTGGCCGCCAAGATGTACAAGTCGGGCCAATTCTTCCGCTTGCAGAACTACATCGCCAACTCGGAAACCGTCAACGACACGACGCTGGCCATGGAAGGCGTCGCCCTCACCGGCGCCTTGGTCAATCCTGACGAGGGCGAAGTGTCGGTGATCTCGCTCGACATGGGCGGCTCCACCAACATCATCCCCCACCTTAAGGCGGGCGAACACGTGGTCCTGATGGGACCGACCGGCGGCCCCACCCACACGCCGGGCGGCGAGACGGTGTTGCTGGCCGGCGGCGGCCTCGGCAACGCGGTGTTGCTGGACATCAACCTGGCCTTCCACAAGGCCGGCTCCAAGGTGCTCTACTTCGCCGCCTACAAGGGCATGGAGGACCGCTTCCACATCGGCCATATCGAGGCGAACTCGGATTGCGTGGTCTGGTGTTGCGACGTCGGCCCCGGCTTTGAGCCTGGGCGGCCCCAGGATAAGACCTTCGTCGGCAACATCGTTCAGGCCATGGAAGCCTACGCCAAGGGCGAGCTTGGGGAGATCGACATTCCCCTGGACAGCGTCGACCACATCATCGCCATCGGCTCGCACTTCATGATGAGGGCGGTGGGCGAGGCCCGGCACTCGGTGCTGAAGCCCTTCCTGAAAACCGACCACAAAGCCTTCGCCTCCATCAACTCACCCATGCAATGCATGATGAAGGAAATCTGCGCCCAGTGTCTCCAGCCCCACAGGAACCCGGAGACCGGCGAGGAATCGGTGGTGTTCTCATGCTTTGAGCAGGACCAGAATATCGACTTCGTCGACTTCGACGCCCTGCACCAGCGCTTGGCGCAGAACGGCGTGCAGGAGAAGTTGACCCGCCAGTGGATCGCCCACTGCAAGGAAGAGCTCAGCCAAAAACGCCCCCCTGTTTAACGCTAGAGCATTTCCGGACCAAATTGAGCCCCTACGCTGGGTCACATCCCCAGCATGGCGTTGATCTCGTCGTCGGAAATTTCCCCATCGCCGTCTTCGCCGCCGCTCTTATCGCTTTCACGTCGCGCGTTACCCACCTTGAACGGATCATGTTGGCGCCGCCGGTCCGGTCCGATAAAAGTATCGCCTTCGATAAACGGGCGGGGATTTTCGATAACCGAACAGATGCGCGAGTAAAGGGTGTCGGCGGAAATGGGTTTGGACAGATATTCGGTGATTCCGGCGTCCCGCGCGTTTTCAATCTGCCACTTGTAGGTATGGGCGGTTAGAAAAATAATCGCCACCATGGGATCGCTATAGTCTTCGCCCTTGCGTATTTTCTTGGTGAAGTCTACTCCGCTGATGTTATCTAATTCCCACTCACATACAATAATGTCCGGCTTGTAATCCTTGAGAATCTTAAAGGCTTCTTCGACATTGCTCGCCTCAAAACGCTCACGCACCCCGAAGGTTTGAAGGATGTTGACCACCACGTTACGCATATTCTCATCGCCGTCGACGATGAGAAAACGCAGATTCTCAATATTGAATGTTGGAAGTTCCGCCATTTGTTATACCCAGAACATAACCACCTTCATTTTTTTTAACGTTTTTCTATTTTCATTAAAACATCGTCCAAACCTTTGATGACTTCCTTCCCAAGCGCGCCGCCGTCCCCCTCGAGCTTTTGGACGATAACCACTCTCATGGCGTTCACGTGAACCTGCATGGCTTTGATGTCCGACGAAGAGACGTCATCAAGCGCCAGGATAACCTTGCAGAGGTGGTCGCCGATTCTGGTTATGAGGTCATAGCCGAAAGCGCCGCCGCGGCACGTGATTTGGTATGCGGACTTGAACGCGCGATCCAAGACGCTCTTTTTATCGGCGCCGGCTTTTTTCAGAATTTCCAGGCACTTAAAGAGTCTGTCCAGGTCCTCGTTGGCCCAAAGAATAAAATCATCCTTGCGGTCGTCGATAACCTTCTGCGCCTTCTTCAAGACTTTCGCGTCGACCACGTTGCCAAAGAGCCTGACCTTATTTTTCAAATTAGGCGGAGAGCTTACTTTCGAAGATTTCACTTTTTCGGCTTTTCCGGCGATGACGGCTTTCTCTGCGGCTTCGGCGTCGGTTTCATCGGCGTCAAACATTTCCGTCTTGATCTCGCCGCCATTTTGCCCGGTCACCTCCATGGCCCTTTTGAACAGGCGCGCCCAGAAAGGCCCGGCTTTGGAAGAGTCCTCAAAGGTTTTGTACTTTTCCGTATTGTCTTTGCGCGCAACCTTGATCACAAACACCGCATTCACCCGCTATGAAATCTCTAATAAATCCCAGAATAATTCTTGACGCTTTTTTAAAATTAGCTTGTTTTGAAGAAAGAAACCAGCTTGATCAATCCGTTCGCCTGATCTTCCCGCGAGATGGCCGCCGCCGTGCCCTCCCCCCCCCCCCCCCCACTGCAGAGGTAGATGTAGCGTTTTAACTAAAGCTTAACCTCAATATTTAAGACTAGCGTCAATATATTGTGGTCACATTTTTTTTGCCTACATATGAAGCAATTAAACAAGCAACCGCTCTTGGACCTGTTGTTCAGAATGCTGAAGGACTGTGAACCCTTCGCCGACAAGGGCGTACTGCGCTTGAGTTTTGGCCATGAGCCCAATGAAACGGAGCAAAAGCTTCTCAGCAAGGCGGGCGTTCACCTCAAATTCGACACGCTTGGCGGCATGCGTTGGGTCACCGCCGAAATGGGCAACGCCACCGTCATGATGCAGATAAGAGATGCGGTGAATTCCAGTAAAATGCGGCCGTTAGCGCCGCACTGCTCTAGCTTATAGGCTCACTATCATCCGACGTTTCCGCGGGCGCCTCCAGCATGGCGGTTTGCGCGTCTTCCATATCATGGGCCGCTCTCAATGATTCGCGGCTAAACAATTTATCCGGAGAGAGCACGGCGACCATCTTTTCGCCAATGGTGGCCAAGCCGCTGAGAAAGGCGTTCTCCTGGTTTCTTTCCGTTTCCGGCACGGGGCGGATATCCGAATCCCTGATGGTCAGGATGTCCGAAACCGCATCGACCAGGATGCCGATGATTCGGCTGTCGACGGCGATAATGATCACCACGTGGGTGTTGGTCGGCGTTGTTTGTCCCTGGCCGAAACGGTCCCTTAGATCAAAAATAGGAACGATGACGCCACGAAGGTTAATGACGCCGCGAACGAATTCCGGCGTGTTGGGCAGGGATGTGGTCTCGGTCCACACCTTGATTTCACGCACCGCCATGATGTCAATCCCGTACTCCTCCTTACCCAGGGTAAAGGTGACAAGCTGTAAGGTTTCGCCTTGTGCGCCGTCGGCGGGCGACGCTTGGTTATTGGCGATGTCAGGTAAGGTGCTCATTTTTAAAACTCCCCGCCATTCGGAATCTTTATCTGTCTCGCTGGGCGCGCCGGGCTCGGCGGCAGGTTCTTGCGCTTGAATCGCAGGTGGTGGAGGCGGCGGCTCAAGGATGATTTCTTGGCCGGTGTTGAAGAAGGAAACCAGTCTGGTCAAGCCCTTCGCCTGATCCTCAAGGGAGTTCGACGCCGCCGTGGTTTCCTCCACCAGCGCCGCGTTCTGCTGGGTCATCTCGTCCATGCCGGCAACCGCCGTATTGACCTCGTCAAGGCCCGTCGCCTGCTCCTGGCTGGCCGATGTGATCTCGGAAACGATGTCGGCCACTTTTTTCACCGAATTGACGATCCCCTCCAGCGTCTCGCCCGCCTTGTTCACCAAAGCGACGCCGTCCTTCACCTGGCCGACGCTGGCGTCGATCAGGGCCTTGATCTCCTTGGACGCCTCTCCGGAGCGTTGAGCAAGGGCGCGGACCTCGGTGGCGACGACGGCGAAGCCTTTTCCCGCCTCGCCGGCCCGCGCCGCCTCGACCGCGGCGTTCAGCGCCAACAGGTTGGTCTGAAACGCGATCTCGTCGATCATGCTGACGATCTCGGAAATCTTGCCCGAAGAGCCTTCGATCCTGGACATGGCGGTAACCGCCTCGGAGACGATCTCGCCGCCCTTTACAGCCTCGTCGCGGGCCGAAGTGGAGAACTGGTTGGCCTGCTTGGCGTTGTCGGCGTTCTGGCGCACCGTCGCCACCAACTCCTCCATGGCGGCGGCCGTCTCCTCCAGGCTGGACGCCTGCTGCTCGGTGCGCGAGGACAGATCGCCGCTGCCTTGAGAAATCTCGGCCGAAGCCGTTTGAATCTGCACCGCGGCATCCGAAATTTCGCTGACAACTTGACCCAGCCGTTCGGCGGTGGCGTTGGAATCGGTTTTCAGCTTGTCGAAGGCGCCTTGATAGTCGTTGACCATGCGCTTGGTCAGGTCGCCCTCGGCCAGGGCGGAGAGAACGGTGATGGTTTCATCGACGCCCTTCTGGACCATTTCAACAAGCAGGTTCAGATGGTTGCTCACGGATTGAAGCCCTTGGTCTTCGCCTTCGAAGGACACCCGCGCCGCTAAATCGCCTTTTTGAGCGGCGCCGGCCATATGCGCCACGCTTTCCACGAACTTGTGAACTTCGGCGTTTTTTCCTTCTTCCGTTTTGCGTTTTTCCTCCTGCTCGGCCTCAAGGGTTTTCTTGGCGATGGCGTTGTCCTTGAACACCTGCACCGTCGCGGCCATGTCGCCGATCTCGTTTCCATGGTCCTGGGCCGGGATGTCCGCCTCCAGGTCGCCGTCCGCCAACCGCCGCATGGCGCCGCACATGGCGCCGATGGGGCCGCTGATG
>CAJXGZ010000066.1 GCA_913053795.1 uncultured Rhodospirillales bacterium
TCCTGAATTCACCCGATCATCGGTGGTTCATCGGCAAGATGCCGGCAGAAGAAAAAGCCAAACGCAAAGTGCAGCAGGACGCCTTCAAGAAACGCTACCTGCAGCACTGATAATGCGCCGTTTGTTCCTGTACCTGACGGTATTGTTTGCCGGGCTGCTGCCTCTTGCCGGGGCAGCTGCTGCGCCTGTTGAATCCGGCAGAGCTCCGGTTTCGGAAGAACCGGTTGCGGTCGACAAACAGACACCGAACAGTGACTGCCTGGCATGTCACGGTATCAAGGGTTTTGCCGTACCCGAGGGGGAATTCGGTGAAGGCCCGAAACGTGCGCTGTTTGTGAACAGGGATGCGTTGCACAACAGTGTGCATGCCGAACAGGACTGCGTTGCCTGTCACAACACCATTGAACAGATCCCGCATAAAACCGACCAGCATCGTGTGGTCAACTGCGTGCAGTGTCACGAGGAACAGGCCAGGTTGGGCAGGGCCGATAAGGTACAACCGGAAGTCGACCTTACTCGCACCATGGTGGGTCTGCCACCGGACATAAAAATGCTGGAGAAAACCACGCTGGAAAAAGAGGCGGGTTTATACCTGGCCTCGATCCACGCCCGACCGCGGAAAGACGATCCACAACGGCCGAACGCCAACTGCGGGGATTGTCACGGTACACACGGCGTACTGCCCATGCGCGCCGCCGGAGCGGAAAACTTCCGGCTCAGCACCCCTGCCATATGTGGTAACTGCCACGAAAAGGCGCTTGCCGAGTACACCAATTCAGTACACGGCGCCGCGGTGAAGCGCTACGGCAAGCTGGAGGCCGCAGTATGCAGCGATTGTCACAGTGCGCACCAGATCGCCTCACCGGAAGACGATCCGGTCAAGCTGGCTATCACCAAAAATTGCGGCAGCAGCTGCCATGAGGATGAGGTAAAGAGTTACCGTGCCACCTACCATGGCCAGGTGGCGCAACTGGGTTATGCCCATACCGCCAAGTGTGTGGATTGCCATGATTCGCACAACATCCTGGCCATCGATAACCCGCAGTCCACGGTATACCCCGACAACCTGGTTAAAACCTGCAAGGAATGCCACAAAGCGGCTACCGCCAACTTCGTAAAATTCCAGCCGCACGGCAACACCCACGACTTCAAAAAATATCCCTATATGTGGATCGCATCAAAGTCCATGATCGCGCTCCTGATTGGGGTTTTCGCCTTCTTCTGGACCCATTCCGCCCTTTGGTTCCACCGCGAATACAAGGACCGCAAGCAAGGCAAGGCCCACGTCCTGGTCAACGGAGCGGGCGAGGCGGTCGAAGTGCCCAAGGCCCCAGAGAAGCATGAGGGGAAACACGTCAAGCGCTTTTCTTGGCCGTGGCGGCTGGCCCATCTCATTCTGGCCCTGGCCGTCATGTCGCTCGTTCTCACCGGAACCATGGTGCTTTACGCCGACAGTTTCTGGGCTCCGGTGTTGATGAAAATCATCGGCGGGCCGGTGGTGGCGGCCATCGTGCACCGCGTATCGGCGGTCTTTTTCGCGATCATATTCCTGGGTCATATCCTTTGTGCGCTCTACAACACCCTGATCGTCAATCGCAAGACCTTCCGCTGGTTCGGCCCCTATTCGCTGCTGCCGCGTTGGCAGGATTTCACCGATTTCCGGAACATGGCTAAATGGTTCTTCAACAAGGGACCGCGGCCGGTTTTCGATCACTGGACCTATTGGGAGAAATTCGATTACTGGGCGCCGTTCTGGGGCATGTTCATCATCGGCCTGTCGGGGTTGATGATGTGGCTGCCGACGCTGACGGCCCAGTTCCTTCCCGGTTGGGTGTTTAACGTGGCCACAATCGTTCACGGTGAAGAGGCCTTTCTGGCCGCGGTCTTCCTGTTCACCGTTCATTACTTCAACTGCCATTGGCGTCCGGACAAACTGCCCCAAGACATTGTCATGTTCACGGGTACCATGCCCCTGGACGAGTTCAAGCATGAACGCGAGATCGAGTACAATCGCATGGTCGAGGCGGGCGAGTTGGACAAATACCTGGTCGATCCGCCGTCGGCCCGGATGACTCTGTATTCACAGATTCTCGGCGGTGTCCTGATCGTCATCGGCGTGGTTCTGCTGATCCTCGTTCTTTTGGGCTTCTCTCAGCAGATATTGTCCGGTTGAAGAGCGCATTTCATTCCCGTCGCCGCATAGACTGTGACGTGAGCCCCGAAGGGGGGGCCGAAAAATGCGTTGCGGCCCCCCATTCGTATTCACTAACTTGAAAACCGGAGAGGGCGTCAATATGGTCGTGGAATTCATTCTTGAAGCTGGCGGGCTGCCGGTTAATCAATAAAGGAGGCATGAATATGAACCCGAGACACATTACTGTATTTATTGTTGCGGCATTGAGCGTTTTGTCGCCTGGTCTGGCCCACGCCCATACCTATGGCGCCATGGACGCCGGATTTTCTCAAGGCTTTGCGCACCCTTTCTCTGGCCTTGATCATCTGCTGGCAATGGTCGCCGTCGGATTATGGGCGGCTCAGATGGGAGGCAGGGCGCTGTGGCTGACGCCCGCATCCTTCGTCGTCATGATGGCGGTGGGCGGCTTGATCGGAATGTCGGGAGTCACCCTGCCGCAAGTGGAGTTGGGCATCGCCGGCTCGGTATTGGCGCTGGGCGCGCTTGTCGCCGGCGCTTGGCGTTTGCCTCTATTTTCGGCCATGAGTTTGGCCGGCTTGTTCGCCCTGTTCCATGGCTTGGCCCACGGCGCCGAGATGCCGCAAGCTTCCGATCCCGCCCTTTATGGTCTGGGATTTGTTTTCGCCACCATGGTTCTTCACGGAATCGGCATGACGACTGCTTTTTTCGCCGGCAGCGCCATGGGCGCGCGATTGGCGCGCGCCGGTGGTTGCGCTATTGTAATCGCCGGTCTGGTTATAACGGTAGGAGCGTGACATTTACCTGTCCAGGATTTTCATAACTCGGATTTGGGGATAGCCGAATGGGATTTCTCGCGACGCTTAAGAAAAATCACCAGTTACAGATGGAGCGCAATCATAACCGGCCGTTCCTGAAAGGCGTTATGGCCGCTTGCGCCTTGATCGCCATCGCCGATAGAGAAGTGTCTTTTGGCGAGCGGGTGCGGATCGATCAAATTCTTGAGACGCTTGACGTCTTGAAAATCTTTGATCCCCACGAGGGCGTGGACTTGTTCAACGATATCATCGACGACATCAGAGAGTCGCCCGAGAAGGGACGGAATCGAGCCTACGAAGCGTTGAAAGCGGTGGCGGTCGATGACGAAACCAAAAAATTAATCTTGCGCATCTGTCTCGCCGTCAGCGCCGCTGACGGGAATAATCAGATTGTGGATGAGATCGAGATCGTTTCCCTATGCAGCCGGCTCGGCATCGATCCGAAAGACTGCGGGCTGTATGTGGACAAATCGAAGGAAGAGTTTCTGCGCGGAAAGAGATGAGCGCACTGTACGAACCTATTCGATTTCTATGTTATCCAAATCGTAGTCGGGAATCGTTGGTATGACCACGTCGCCGTTGGCGATATCGCGTTCACGCTTCTGCCGGTACATGCTGCGGATGGTGGCGTAAAAATCAATGGAGGTGTTCCTGATGATGTCCAGCTCGCTCTTCACGCTTGCGTACTTGTCAACGGAGCCGACAGCGGACCGCGCCAAGACGAGCGCATCGGAATTCGTTCCGATGAGGGCATCGTTTCTTTTCCCTTTAAGCCAATAGCCCACGGGATCAAAGTAGTTGTCGACAAAAAGCTTGCCGACGGCGTCGCGGGGGCTTGACGGACCGAATATCGGCAACACCAGATAGAACATCTCGCCGACGCCCCAGGTCCCCAAGGTCTGCCCGAAGTCTTCATTATGCTTGGGAATGTCGAAATATTCGTTTTTGGCCACGTCAAAAAGGCCGCCGACGCCTAACGTGGTGTTTATGACCAAGCGCTCGGTGGTTTCCCAGGCCCGCAGAAACTCAAACTGGAGGAGATCGTTGGCCAAAACGATGGGACTGTTGAGGTTTCTGAGAAAGTTGCTGACCGAACCGCGAACGTCCACCGGCAACCAATTGTAAACGGTGATGATGGGACTAACCAAGTACTGCTCAAGATAATTGTTAAAGCCAAAGAAGAAACGGTTAATGGGCTCCAACGGATCGTTAAGGTCGATTTCCGCGATTTCCACATCATCGCCAGCGTCCGTCTCGGGCGGCGCGGCGGCAGGCTGCTGAGTGGCGGCGAGGCGCACGGGCGCTCCCATGGGCGGACGGGATAGATCGGGCATATAGTACGGCGAAGAGCCGATGGCCAGCTGCGTCGTCCTGGGCGCGCGGGTTAGATCGGGCATGTAATAGGGCGAAACGCCGTAAGTTGCCGGCGCAGGCCCGGAGACGCTGGCGGAACCGCTTGTGTAGTATATCGGAGGTAGGTCGCCGAACATGGGAGTCGGCGCGGGGCCGCGGGACATATCGGGCATGTAATAGGGCGAAGGGCCGTAAGCGGGCGTGGAAGAGGGCTGGGGAAGCCCGCCGACGTCTGACAAGGCAAGCGGCGCCTGAACCAGAGCCGTCAAGAGGGCTGCAACGCCTATAAATGCAAAACGAAGATTCATTTCCCTCCCCCGAAACTTTCGCAGGAAAAACGATTGAGCATTATTCACAGACAGTTACAGCCCGATTGCGAAACTGCCGAAGATATTATCCGCACAGAACAAATAAGTAATAACATCAGTTATGTAGGCGGTCCATACCGTTTCTTCTCGACGAAAGCCAATAAAGTTATCCCCGGGTTCCACAAGGAGACGCCCATAATTTCTATTTAAGGAGCGTAGAATAATTGGTAATATACTGCCAGTTCTTAACGCAAGTCGTCCCGCAAGGGGCTTCAAGCATCAAGGACTATTTCAAGATTTCCCAGGGGCCCGAAAGGGTTTAAGGAATTTTGAGAGAGATCGGCCCGCCCGAGCGATCGGACGGGCCGTTCTTTATTACGGCGACGACGGCGTTGGCCGCCGCTTCGTAGCCGCGTTCGTTATAGTGAGAGCCGGGAAAAAAGAAATATGTGCGGGCATCCGGAGCCGCCGCGAAGACCTCGCTGACGTCGATTCGTTCAATTTCCAGTCCTGAAACCATTTCCATCATGCGGCTGTGGATTCGCTCGCGAATCCGGTTATTGGGCGTGACGCCGAAATAGCGGTCGGATTCGGGCAAGTAAACGAAATAAAAACGCCCGCCCCAAGATTCCACCAATGTCTTGGCCTTTTTAAGAACAGCGGCGAAAAGCTTGTAATCCTCTTCCGTGGCCCCTTCGAAGACGCCAAGGGACACGATATTCAACCCCAGACGCCGCCTGAGATTATAGATTTGGAGAAAATCCATGAATTTTACATAAGGGGTTACGGTCCGGTTAATGGCCTTGACCATATACTTATCCAAATAGCCCTTGTAGAGATTGGAGATTTCGCCGGCGCGCGCCATCAGATTTTGGCTAAAACCGTCATTGAGCAAATAGGACATCAGCAAGGGGGAACGCCTCTCATAGGGCGTGTTTTCCGTAATGTCGTTTCCCTCAAAGAAAAACCAGAGAACCGTTTGCGGCTTCAAGGGAACCAGATACTCCTTGAGGGCGCCCAACTCGATAAGCGGACCGTTGCCGCTAATTCCAAGGTTGACCACGCCTCCGAACCGTTTCCTCAGGACCGCCGCCATGTTCTTTTCCGGCGGCACGCAATTCCCATGGGTGAAGGAATCGCCAATCATGCCGATCTGCAAGGGACTGCTGTCCCAAGCTTGCGGCGGATTGTTAAAGCCATGCCTGTCGGTGCGGTAAATCATCCAGCGTCCGCTCTCGTTGCAGGACACCACGGTCTTTTCGGCAATGCCTCCAAGAGGCAACAGCGGCGCGCCGCCGCTTTGAAGGTCGGACGTCACTTGGCCGTCATCGCCGTCCACCAACAGGGATAACGCCCGCATGGCCGGATAGGCGTTAACCCCTTTCGCGCGCAGATCCTCGATAACCTGGATTTTACTTCGAGTATCGCCGACGCCGCCGTCGGCGCCGGTTTTGCTGCTTTCCAGGGTGGCGGTAAGATACCATTCAGCGCCGTATACGGCCATCACGAAGGCGAAGAAAACATTGGCGATAACCAGGCGGCTATCCTGGGAAAGCCGCAAGGCAGAAAGCGCCAACAAAACGAGCAATACGGGAAGAATGAAATGAATGAAAATATCCACGCCAGAATCGGTGTAGTATTTTTTATTTGAAATGTTCAGCAGTAGGAAAGAGACGAATACGCCAGCAATAAACACGATAACCAAGTTAGGGATGATTGTTTTGAGCCGCATATTTTGTTTTTCCTTTTTCGCCAGATTCGAAGGACGGCCTTTCAAAAAAAGTTTTTTGCGTCCCTTGAATAAGGTAATTTCGGGACTATATCAAGCATGCGGAGCGCCGATTTTCGGGCTCCGCGAAAACCGGCCTCAAGTTAAAGAGGCGTTGTTAAACAACATTGCTTCAATAGGAGGATGTAACCATGCTTACCTATGACTTCTCTCCCCTGTTCCGTTCCACCGTCGGTTTTGATCGTCTCGCGCGTTTGGCCGAATCGGCCCTTCACGCCGATCAGGCGGCGGTTTCTTATCCGCCCTATAACATCGAGACCACCGGCGAGGACACCTACCGGATATCCATGGCGGTTGCCGGCTTCAAGGAAGACGAGCTGTCCATTGAGACCCACGAGGACACGTTGACCGTTTCCGGCTCCAAGACCGTGGAAGATGGCGATGTCACCTATTTGCATCGGGGCATCGCCGGGCGAGACTTCCTTCGCCGCTTCAACGTAGCCGACCATGTGAAGGTTACGAGCGCCTATCTTTCCGACGGATTGCTGGTCATCGGCTTGGTTCGCGAAGTGCCCGAGGCCCTCAAGCCCCGCCATATCGAGATCAAGGTCGGAACCCCCGGCAGCCTGGTAGACAAAGCCAAGAAGCTGATCGAAGGTTCGTCCAAGAAAAAGGCGGCCTAGAGCGCTTTCCAAGCAAAACCACCAACAGTGGGGGGGGGCGGGAGAAATCCTGCCCCCTCATTTTATTAATTACTGGTCTTTAATTGCTGGCCCATTTCATACGCTTTTCCCGCCGCTCGCGTCTGGAGATCACCTGGGCGATGCGGCGGCGCATTTGGCGGATGGCCGCCCTTCTTCCGTCTTCGCCCGATAACGGCGCGGCGCTTTTAAACGCAGCGCGACCGGTGGTCAACGCCACGGCGTCAATAATGCCGTCCAGGCGAATGTAATCGAAGGGTTCAAGCAGACCGCGGATTCTGGACGCCGCATCCTTGCAGTCCAAGTTCTCCTTAATGGCGACCAAGTCGGCCAACGCCTCGGTGCTGATAAGACGGGCGTCCCAGGCATGCCTGGAGCCGCGTATTTGATCTTCGACCTCTCCCGTTTCCTGGCGGCCTACGACGATCAGGATGGTTGCGCGTTCCGCGATTCGGTCCTGGCGAACCAGAGCGTTTCTATAACCGGCGATAACGTCCAGGCTGATTCGGAAAGTGTCGCTTGTCTTCACCTCGACAACCAACGAATGACCTTCCGGCGATTGCCACAGGCCATCAAAGCCGATGGCGTCCTGTCTGCCCCTGTAAAGCCCGTTCTCAACCCGGCAGTCCAGGCGCCGGCCCAACTCATTGACCAAATCCTGCAAAACCAAACCACTGTTGTCGAAACTTCGCGTAAGGCAATGAGAAATATGCGCATTCAACACGGCGCTCGGGACGCGGGAAAGATATTCCCTGAGCTCCCACGAGCATTCGCTGTAATCCGATAGGTTCCCGTCTCCCGCCGTCGCCATCACCTGTTCAATGGTAAAGCGTGAGACAGCGTCAGGATTGCTTTGCAATATCTCAAGAAGTGGCAACTTTCCGCCCCCCAGTTCGGAAAACCACAAATGGCGAATATATTAATTAATCTACTATATACACCCATTGACAATAGGCCATCAATATATGTTTAATTTATGGTAGAATCAATATGGATTATACAATTATAGCGGATTGCCCGCAAGAGGGGCGGCGCGGGACGCTCCACCTGCTTCGTCCAGCGGATCAAACGGAAAAATTAATCGACGTTAATGGTTTTTTTTGCGCTGCTTGACCGGCCTTTAGCGTTAGGCTGGCCGTTCTCGATATTGATGGTGTGCACCACGGGTTCGGGATTTTTCTGAAAGAGGTCGATGTTCAAAAGCCCATCCTCAAGGAAGGCGCCCTTGATCTCGATTCCATCGGCCAGCAGGAAGCTGCGTTGGAATTGGCGTCCGGCGATGCCGCGATGAACGAACACCCGCTCCGCGCCTTCTTCCTTGGCGCGGCCGCGAATGAAAAGCTGGTTGTCCTCCACCGAGACATTCAGGTTGTCCATGGAGAACCCCGCCACCGCCAACGTGATGCGCAGAGCGCCTTCTCCGATTTGTTCAATGTTGTAGGGCGGGTAGCCGTCGGGCGATGTCTTGGACAACCGGTTGAGAATATTCTCCAGGTGATCAAAGCCAAGCATGAAGGGGCTGTTGAAGGTGGTTAAGCGGGACATGGCGTTCTCCTCTTTGAGCGAGCGCGTGCCATTGGGCCCTTGTTAAAGGCGCCGACAATGTTAAGTGATTAATATCGGTAGGTTATTCGGCGCCGTCAAGGGGAGCTATTAAAGCTTGGTTGTTGACCCTTGACGTTATTGCTGCGAAAAATCCTGGTGTGGCGACGATCTTGACCTTTAACGCTTTCTTGCTGGATGTCCGCTTGTTCGGGATGCTGCGGGTCTTTCCCGCATCGCCTCATATCGAACCGAGATTGAAAGCCCTTCCAGACGCCCTTCGAAGCGTCGGCGCCGATGTGGTCTGCCTGCAAGAGGTCTTTCGCAAACCCCACCGTGCGTTTCTCATTGACAACCTTTCCGTCGACTACCCCCACGCCGCCGGTCTCCGCCAGAAGGGCTTGCCGCTGGGCTGCGGTTTGCTGACGCTGTCGCGCTACCCCATTCTTTCTTCGCGCATTCGTGAGTTCCGGGCCGCCGTTTTCGAAGAACGCATCGCCGTCCGCATGGGCATGCTGGAGAGCGCCATTGACCTTCCGGGCTTGGGGCGCGCCCGGGTGATCAACCTTCATCTGTCTGCGGGCGGTCTGAACAGCCACCCGGAAAGCGCCAAGGCCGAAGCCTTGCGCGTCAAACAAATCGCCGAGATTCTGCAAGCCGCGGAGGAGCCGGGGCCGGACATCACCGTTCTCGCCGGCGATTTCAACTGCGGTCCTCACACCTCTGCCGGCAATTACCATCAAGTGATCGACGCCGGTTACCAGGACGCCTTTACGTCCGAGAGCCCGCGGCCCGAGGGGGAAATGACCTGGGACCCCGGCAATCCCCTGATCACCGGCGAAATGAATCGTTCACTGCCTCCCCAGCGGATCGATCATTTGTTTTTAAGGCGAAGGGGCGCGGAAGGCCTAGGCGCCGGACCGGCGCGAGTTGTCCTGAACGAAAGGCGCGTGGTCCTTGAAGACGGGACGCGCGTTCCTATCTCTGACCATTACGGGCTTGCCGCCGAACTAGAGCGCTTTCCGGCCAAAACCGGTCATTCTGACGTTATTCGGAGAGGTCGTC
>CAJXGZ010000067.1 GCA_913053795.1 uncultured Rhodospirillales bacterium
ACTCTTGTTCCTTGCCAGCGTCACGTGCCCGCAGCTCAACTCGAAACAATCAACCCCGGCACCGGCTCCCGCCGTTGCGCCCGCTCCCGCTCCGGCACCGAAAAAACTCGCGGCACCGGTCCAGGCGGTATCCGCACCGCCGCCACCGACTGTCGCCGCCGCGCCGAAAGTTACACCGAGCGAAACCAAGATGCCCGAGCCGGTTATCGTCAGCGAAGCCAAAAAACAGAACACCGAACAGGCCGCCGTACCCGCCCCCGGAGCCGACAAGGATCTTGGTCTCGGACTGGCCTTGAAGGTGGTTTTCACCAACGACGCGACCCGGCTTGCGGCCGATGCCAAGACCAAGTTGAAAGCGCTGGCCGACAAAATCAAATCCCGCAACAATCTGCGTCTGCAATTGATGGCCTACGCCGGAGGCGATAAATTGTCGTCCAGCCTGGCCCGGCGGCTGTCGCTTTCGAGGGCGCTGTCGGTGCGATCATTCCTGATCGAAAACGGTATCCGCAGCACCCGCATTGATGTCCGCGCCCTGGGCAACAAGACCGACGAAAAACCGCTCAATCGGGTCGATCTGAATATTACCGAGCGATGAGTTTCGGACCATGACCAATCCGCGGCGATTCCTGATCCGAATGCTGGCGTTCCTGATCGTGGTGATCGCCGCCACGGCCTTTATTTTCGAACCTCTGGCCAAAGCGTTCCTGTCCAACGCCCCCCTGAACGGCTTGATCATTGGCGTTTTGCTGCTCGGCATCATTTATAATTTTCGCCAGGTGCTGATGTTGACGCCGGAAGTCATGTGGATCGAATCCTTCCGCCAGAACGCGCAAGCTTCGGTGCAGCAGCGCACCCCGCGTCTGCTCGCCCCCATGGCGACCATGCTGGGCGAGCGCAATCGCGATCAGTTGAGCCTGTCGACCCTGTCCATGCGCTCGTTGCTCGATGGTATTTATTCCAGGCTCGATGAATCCCGCGAACTGTCGCGCTATACCATTGGCCTGCTCATCTTCCTCGGCCTTCTCGGCACTTTCTGGGGCCTGCTGCAAACCGTCTCTTCCATTGGTGGGGTGATTTCTAGCCTCGGCGTTCAGGGTGATATATCGACCGTATTTGGCGATTTGAAAACCGGTCTTAAAGCCCCCTTGGCTGGCATGGGAACGGCTTTTTCATCGTCCCTGTTCGGTCTCGCCGGTTCCCTCGCTTTGGGTTTCCTGGACCTGCAAGCCGGTCAGGCCCTGAACCGTTTTTACAATGACCTGGAAGAATGGCTATCCAGCCTGACCCGGCTGTCGAGCGGTGCCCTGGGTGGTGCGGAAACCGACCAATCGGTGCCGGCCTATGTCCAGGCCTTGCTGGAACAAACCGCCGAGAGTCTCGAGAACCTGCAACGAACCCTGACCAAAGGCGAAGAAAGTCGCATAGCGGCCAATGCCAACCTGGTCTCACTGGGCGACAAATTGAGCACCCTGACCGATCATATGCATACCGAACAGGCGCTGATGATGAAACTGGCCGAAAGCCAGGTTGAAATGAAGCCTATTCTGGCCCGTCTGGCCGAGGGGACCGGTCAGGGCGGTGGCAGCAGCCTTGACGAAGCCAGCCGCGTCCATTTGCGCAATCTTGATATCTATATGGCCCGCCTGGTCGAAGAAGTCAGTAGCGGTCGGGAAGATATTGTTTCCCAAGTGCGCAGCGAAATCAAACTGCTGGCCCGGACCATCGCCGCCAGCAAAGACGGCTGATCCAGGAAACGCTCCAACATGGCCTCTCTCGCCCGACGTTCGCAATACAATACCAACATCTGGCCCGGCTTCGTCGATGCCCTGGCGACCTTGTTGATGGTTATCATTTTCCTGTTGATGATCTTCGTGCTGGCCCAGTTTTTCCTCAACGATGCCCTGTCGGGACGGGACCAGGCGCTGGACAGGCTGAACAGCCAGATTTCCGAAATGGGCGACTTGCTGGCCCTGGAGCGCAAGGACAGCGACCGCTTGCGCAATGATTTTTCCCTGATCGCCGAGGAATTGCAGGCCTCGGTCATTTTGCGCGACGATCTCAATGCCTCCCTTCGCCTGATGGCCGAAAAATCCCGCGCCGCCGAAATCGACGCCCGCAATCTGAACCTGAAACTGGACAATGCCTTCGCCACCATCGACGTCAACAAGGAAACCATTGCCAGCAAGGTTACCGAATTGGCCAGACTAAGCTCGGATATCGCCGCCCTGAGCGCCCTGCGTGATGATCTGGAAAGCCAAATCAATGCCCTTGATCTGAAAATCGGCGGTAAAGACGAAGAACTTGCCGGCAAGGACAAAAAGATCGCCGAGGAACGGAAACTTTCCGAAAGCGCACGCGCCCAGGTGGCCCTGGCCAACCGGCAGATGGCGGCCCTGCGCGAGCAAATGTCCCAGTTGTCCGAAGCCCTGGACATCGCCGAGAGGAAAGCCGAAGAACAAAATGTTTCAATCACGTCCCTGGGCAGGCGCCTGAACGCCGCGCTGGCCACCAAGGTGCATGAGTTGTCGCGCTACCGTTCGGAATTCTTCGGCCGCCTGCGCCAGGCGTTGGGCGACCAGAAGGGCATACACATCGTCGGCGACCGCTTCGTCTTCCAATCCGAAGTGCTGTTCGCCAGCGCCTCGGCGGTATTGGGCGAAAAGGGAAAGGTGCAAATTGAACGGCTGGCCAAGACCCTAGTGGAGTTGTCCGCCAAAATCCCCAAGGACATCGACTGGATTCTGCGCGTTGACGGACACACCGACAGAATGCCCATCAAGACCAACCAGTTCCCCTCCAATTGGGAGCTTTCCTCGTCCCGCGCCATTTCGGTGGTCTCTTTCCTGATTAAAAAGGGCATTCCGCCCAATCGCTTGGCGGCGGCCGGATTCGGCGAATTCCAGCCACTGGACAAGCGCAAGGACAAAATCAGTATGCGCCGCAACCGCCGCATTGAACTGAAGCTGACCCAGCAATAACTTCCATAATCATGCTGATTCTTTTTCTTATCGTCTTCATCGATCTGGTCGGCTTTGGCGTCATCATTCCATTGCTGCCGTTCTACGCCGAGCATTTCCAGGCGTCGCCGGCCATGGTGGGGCTGGTGATGGCCACCTATTCGCTGACCCAGTTCCTGGCGGCGCCCGTCTGGGGGCGCATGAGCGACAGCGCCGGCCGGCGCCCCGTTTTGCTGCTGACCCTGGCCGGCGCCGCCGTTTCCTATGTGTGGCTGGGGTTTGCTGAAAGTCTGTGGATGCTGTTCGCCGCCCGGGCGCTGGGCGGCGTCATGGCCGGAAACATCTCCACCGCCTTCGCCTATGTGGCCGACGTGACGACGCCCGAAAACCGGGCCAAGGGCATGGGGTTGATCGGCGCCGCCTTCGGCCTTGGCTTTATCGCCGGTCCGGCCATCGGCGGCGTGCTCGCCGGTCCCGATCCCCTCAACGCCGATTTCCAAACCCCTTCCTTCGCCGCCGCCGGGCTGTCCGCCATCGCCTTTGTCATGGCGGTGTTCATCTTGAAGGAGTCTCTCTCCAAGGAAATCCGCGAGAGGCTGGCGGCGCAAGAGCCCAAGAAACGCTGGCGGCATTTCATGGAGACCCTGGCCCGGCCCAGGCTGGGAATGTTGATCCTGCTGTCCTTCCTGGCGGTATTCGCCATCTCCGGGCTGGAAACCACCTTCGCCATGTGGACGGAGCGCCGGTTCGGCTGGGGACCCGAGCAGAACGGCTACATGTTCGCCTTCATCGGCCTGCTCACCGCCGCCATTCAGGGCTTGTTGATCGGCCGTCTGGCGAAACGCTTTGGCGAGCCGCGATTGATCGTGCAGGGCGCTGTCGCCCTGGCCATAGGCATCGGGATGATTCCCTTCTCTTATTCTCTGCCGGTTCTGCTTTTAGCCATGGTCATCGTCGCCTACGGGTTCGCTATCATCACGCCGTCGCTCAACAGCCTCATTTCCCTGCAAGCGGGCGAGGACGAGCAAGGCGGCGTCATGGGCGTGACGCGCTCGGCCACCACCCTGTCGCGCGTGCTGGGTCCGGTCTGGGCCGGAATGCTGTTTTCGCTGCTCGGCGGCGACTGGCCCTATTACACCGGCGCCGTAATCATGCTCGCCGTCGCCTACCTTGGCCTCAAGGCGTTGAAGAATGACAAAGACTAAAACCCGCCCAAGCTAATTTTCGTCTGCCATAAAGTCCCCGAGCAGCTTGCCGGTTTTCCTGGAATTGCAAGAGAGGCAGGCGGTGACGAGATTGTCGTAGCTGTTGTCCCCGCCCTCGCTCACCGGCTTGAGTAACATCGCGTCCGAATGCGGCCATGACGGCGCTGTGCTTTTTGAACCGCTTGTTTCCCCCCAACAACATCGCCGTAGCAAGATAGAACATGGCGTAATAAGCGCGTGATGCGCTTATCTCCGTAAAACCACGATCCATCAGGATTCGCGCCGCGGCGATGTTTTCCTCCGCCTTGGTAAAGCAGTTGGGTTTGTTCTTCATTCATATGTAGACCCCATCTTGGCGCACATTGTGATAGAAAGACATTCTACTATGTTCGAACATTTCAGGCGTGGCGATGACGCGGGAAATGACGGTATCGAATTTCAAGGATATTTCGCTGGTAATCCTGCTCGTGCGTTGCGTTTCTTCCCAGTCGTCAAGAGGACCGGAGAGGACGATCAATATGTCGATGTCCGAATCTGGGTTGGCGTCCTCCCGGGCCTGAGAGCCGAAAAGGACAACGTTCGCCAGGCGCGGCCCGTAAATTTCTTCGAGACGGGCGCGGTATTCAGCGAGAATGGTTCGAATCGAGGTCTTCATGGGTTTAATATATCAGAGATGAAACACCAGTGGCACGCATGGAAAAAACCCGCCTCGACCAATTGCTCGTTGAGCGCGGCCTGGTCGAAAGCCGGGCCAAGGCGCAAGCCCTGATCATGGCCGGCGTCGTGTTCAGCGGCGAGACCAAACTTGAAAAGGCGGGCCTGCGCTTGAACGACGACGCGCCGCTGGAGGTGCGGGGCGCGGACCATCCCTGGGCGTCCCGCGGCGGCGTAAAGCTGGCCCACGGATTGGATCATTTTCAATTGGACCCTTCAGGCTTGGTCTGTCTTGACGTGGGCGCCTCCACCGGCGGCTTCACCGACGTGCTGCTGGCGCGCGGCGCGGCCCAAGTCTACGCCGTCGATGTGGGCCACGGCCAACTGGCCTGGAAGCTCCGCAACGACGCCCGCGTGGCGGTGCTGGAGAAAACCAACGCCAGGAGCCTGACGCGCGAGCAGGTTCCCGAGCCGGTTTACATGATCGTTTGCGACGCAAGCTTTATCGGTCTTGAGGTCGTGCTTCCGGCGGCCATGGCTTTGGCGGCGCCGGGCGCCTGCCTTATCGCCTTGATCAAGCCCCAGTTCGAGGTCGGCAAGGGCCAGGTGGGCAAGAAGGGCGTGGTGCGGGATTCAAGCCTCCATGAGGCGGTCTGCGAACGCATCAAGGCTTGGCTGAATTCGCGGCAAGGGTGGCGCGCAATCGGCCTTTGCGAAAGCCCCATCACCGGCCCCGAAGGCAACAAGGAATTCCTTATCGCAGCGCGGTTTGAGGACGGCCAAGAGCCCGCCAAACATCCTTGATGATGGCGTCGGCTTTTTCGCGCGCAAGCCGTTCGACCTTTATCTCATCGTGAATCTCGGCGCTGTTGACTTTGTCGTTGGATAATTTTTCGGCGGATACGTTCAACGCTTCCTCGACGTATTGGGCGATGAAATCCGATTCGTCGCCATGCCGCGCGTATTGCGCCACATGCTCCAACTCATGCAGCATCCAATGAAGGTCCTTGGAATTGTTTAGATTGATTTTCCGCGGCAAATAAATGCGTTCGCCGATGGTGATCGCCCTGCCGTGGATGGTGTCGATTCCCTCGGCGTAGCGGACCTTGGAAAAATCCACGTCCGGGTAGTGGGGACGAAGGACGCCGGTGAGGGCGCCTGGAAGCGCCTTCATCTTTCCCTTGGCTTGGGAATTCAGATGATCTTTATAGGGCTCCAGGGTCAAGGACGGGTTGCCGCGAAGCAAATTGGCCACTTGGCCGCCGAAATCCTTTTTCGCCTTCTGAAGTCCGCCGAACACTTGCCCAGCCAACTTGGCGATATCGTCCCGGCACTTGAAATAGGTCCCTGTCCAGACGCAGGCCTGGGCCTTGGCGGGCGCAAGAAGAACCAAAAGGGCGAGGGCCGCGAACAATAAATAAAATGGTCTTTTCATAACTTAGACCATAGGGGGGCTCCCCTTAATTGATGGTTAATCCCTCACTTAAGATTGTAGACGCTGGCGGCGTTGGCGCGGCCGGACTGGGCTGAGCCGGAAGCGAAGAAAAACCCCGCAGTTACGCAAGCAACAGCCAAAAGCGTCTTGCGGGACATGGATTATACGGTGATGTTGATGACTTGGCCGCGGCCTTGGGTGGCGAGATTGCCGGCTTCGCCGACCATTTGCGCAATACTTTCCATGGCTTCAATGTTCTGCTTGACCATGCCAATGGCGGCCTCCCTTCTTGCGAGGGCCGTATTGGTGGTGACCATATAGGCGGCGAGATGCGCTACGTCCATGCAGAATACCCCTTAAGCGCCATTGCGTTTAAAGAGTATATAACATTTTTTTATCTGAATCCAGAACACTATCTGCTTCGAAAGCTTTGCGAGCCCACTTCGTCGAGGAAGGCCTGGTCTTTGCGGGCCAACTCCAGGGCCGCGCGCTTGTCGCGGTTTTCCTGGGCGACCTCAAATTTCTTAAGCTCCAAATAGGCTTCGCGCAGAATTTCGCGGGAGTCGTCGATTTCCTCTTCCGTCTTGGTAATGGATTCGGCGATGCGCCGGCGCCGGTCGATCACCGCCTCGGCGTAATTTCCATAAAGAAGCCCCGCCTCCTCGGGCGACTCTTTCGCCGTTTGTTGTTCGCGAACCAGTTCTTCTTCAAGGCGCTGGGCTTGATCCTCCAGGCTTTCGGACAGGCGCAGCAACTCGCCCAACTTGCGGCGTTTCTCATCCACTTCCCATTCGTGAAGCCTAATAACGGCTTTCAGGTCTTTCGCCAAACTTTAGCGCTCCGTCATTAATTGCACTTTACTGTTCTTGTTGCTCAGTTAGTTCCGGGGCGGCGTCCTCCACCGAGCCGTCTTCCGGCATGCCGAGAATTTCGCCCAGCGCCTTATAGCTGGCGGCGAGGTCGGATTTATCCGCCTTCTCCTGTCTCAGGAAATCCTCAAGCATCGGAAAATAATGGATGGCCTCGTCCACCAAGGGGTCGCTGCCGCGCTTGTAGGCGCCGAGGCGGATGAGTTCGGCCATGTCCTCATAGGTGGCGAGAAGCTGACGGGCGCGCTTGACGATGGCGTTCTCCCAGTCGCTGTTGCAGTCGGGCATGGTCCTGGAGATGGAGCGTAAAACGTTAACGGGGGGGTATCGGCCGCGCTCGGCGATGGCCCGGTCCATCACCACATGGCCGTCGAGGATGCCGCGAACGGCGTCGGCGACGGGCTCGTTGTGGTCATCACCCTCCACCAGCACCGTAAACAGGCCGGTGATGGAGCCCTGGCCCTCGGCCCCGGGTCCGGCGCGCTCCAGCAGCTTGGGCAACTCGGCGAACACCGAGGGCGTGTAGCCCTTGGAGGCCGGCGGCTCGCCCGCTGAAAGACTGATCTCGCGCTGGGCCATGGCGAAGCGCGTGATGCTGTCCATCAGGCACAGCACATCGCTGTCACGGTCGCGGAAGTATTCGGCCACCGTCAAGGTCACATAGGCCGCCTGGCGGCGCATCAGCGCCGACTGATCGGAGGTGGCGACGACAACGACGCTGCGCGCCATGCCTTCCTCGCCCAAATCGTCTTCGATGAATTCGCGAGCCTCGCGGCTGCGCTCGCCGACAAGGCCGAGCACGCTGACCTCGGCGGTGGTGTGACGCGCCATCATGGAAAGCAAGGTGGATTTGCCGATGCCCGATCCCGAAAAAACGCCCAAACGCTGGCCCTTACAGCAGGTGAGAAAAGCGTTCATGGTGCGCACGCCAAGGTCGATCTTGCCGCCGACGCGTTTGCGGTCATAGGCCGGCGGCGGCTTGTTATGGATGGGGTAGGGCGTCGGTCCCGAGGGCAACGGCCCCTTGCCGTCCACCGGCTCGCCAAAGGCGTTGATGACTCGTCCCAGCCAGCCCTCACTGGGGAAAATCACGGGAGCGGAGGCGCTGATCTCGGCGCGGCACCCCAAGCCGACGCCATCCAACGATTCAAATGGCATGGCCAAGGCGCGGCCCGAACGGAAGCCCACGACCTCGCACAGCACTTGACGCTTGTCGCGCGCGATGAGGCGGCAGTGATCGCCGATGGACAGCGCTCCTTGCGCGCCGTCGATCTCGACTAGCAGGCCAACGATGGCGCTCACCTGACCGAAAATTTGGCATTCCGGCAGGCGGTTCACCTCGTTAACGATATTGCTGGCGAAAATGTTCAAAGCCCTGGAACCTCTTAGAAAGATATAGTCAAGGCCAGTATGGATAGTGAGTCTTTAATCTTGGTTAATTCGTCTTTAACCATACCCCCGCCTAGGCGTGATGTTGAGAGATTCGCAAAAACCCCCCCCTTAAGCCCGCTTAGGTCCTTTCGGAGAAACATGAAAATCGTTGAGAAACCACCGTTTTTAGATGGTTTCCTAGGTTTCTCTTGGTTCAAATGCTTTGGCTTGATACCCTTTCGTCAAGCCCTGGGTTCCCGGGGGGGGCGCGAATAACGGCGCCTCATTGTTGTGGTGTGCCTTGCCAAGCGGAGATAAAAAAATCAACAAGGCGCCAGCAAGACGCTTGCTTGCATCCGCCGTCATAATGGCGGCGCTGTCTTCATGCGCGGTGACGCAAGGAGGCTCGGAGTTTATCGCCTTGGGCTGCGTTGACGACGCCGAGGAGCGGTTGGACGGCGTCGATTGGGAATCGGCCTGGACCGTTAACTTGAGAATCCGCCAGGGAGAGTTCAACCCCATGGTCGTCAACATGGTGGAGAACGGTCCCATCGTGTTGCGCATCATCAACGACGACGACAGCCGGCACACCGTGCGCTCCAGCGAATTTTTCCGCTCCATCGCCCTGGAAAGCATCGCCATCGGCGCCGAAATAGACCGCGACAGGTGCATCGACGCGGTTACCGTGCCGGCGCGCGCCACGGCGGAATTACGGCTAATGCCGGTGCGTTACGGCCGTTACGATTTTGAGGATTCCTCCATCCTGGTTTCCAGGATCGCCATAGCTTCCGCCGTCGGCGTCTTCGTCATCGAGCCCTACAAGTCCTACTACATCGAACCGATCCCGCAATCACCTCCCAAAATTCCTGAAGCCGAGCCAGTGTCGGCGCCCCCCGTGGCGGCGCCCAACATCTTCAACAACGAACCCGGCGTGGATGAGCCCATCCTGCTCGATGAACCGGAAACGACGAAATCCGAAGACGGCCTTAAACCCGCGCCCTCCAAACCGACGCCGCCCCAAGCCAAGAAGGCCGAAAGCGACAACAACATCGTCATCTTTGACGACCCGGAGGAATTCCAATAGCGGACCGCTCCCGCCCTTAAGACATCTACGAATAAAGCCCCTTCAGCCCAACCTTTGACGCTTCGCATACCCCTTTCTC
>CAJXGZ010000068.1 GCA_913053795.1 uncultured Rhodospirillales bacterium
TTCCGGCAATGTGATTCGGATTCCGCTTCCGGCCCTGACCGAGGAGCGTCGTCGCGAATTGGCCAAGGTGGTGCGCCATGAAGCCGAGAATGCGAAGGTGGCGGTGCGCAACGTGCGCCGCCACGGCATGGACGACCTCAAGCACGCCGAGCGGGACGAGAGACTTTCCGAGGACGAACATCGTGAATACTCGGATGAAATTCAGAGCCTGACCGACAAGACGATCAAGAAAATCGATGAAGCCCTATCCAATAAAGAACAGGAAATCATGCAGGTTTGAATGAAAGCCGTTTCTCTGAATAATGATTCGCAGACGACGCCCATCCATGTGGCCATCATCATGGACGGCAACGGGCGTTGGGCGAAGGCGCGCAATCTGCCGCGCACAGCCGGACACAAGCGGGGCGCGGAATCCGTTAAAACGGTTGTCAGAAGCGCGGCCGAGATGGGAATTTCCTATCTCACCCTTTACGGTTTTTCCTCTGAGAACTGGAACCGCCCGCTTTCCGAGGTCAACGACCTTATGGGGCTGTTGCGCTTTTACCTGAGCAGCGAGATCGCCTACCTTCAAAAAAACGGCGTGCGCCTGCGCGTTATCGGCGAGCGCGAGCGCCTGGATCCCGACATCACGTCCTTGATCGAGGAAGCCGAGAAGAAGACCGCGGGTAATTCCGTGATTACGTTGGTGATCGCACTCAGCTATGGCGGCCGCGCCGAGATCGTCTGCGCCGCCCGCAGCCTGGCGGAAAAAGTCGCGTCCGGCTTTCTGCGCCCCGAAGACATTGACGAGAATTCCCTGGAGCATCACCTGTTCACCGCCGATATCCCCGATCCCGACCTCTTGATCCGCACCAGCGGCGAGAAGCGAATCAGTAATTTCCTGCTATGGCAACTGGCTTACGCTGAGTTCGTTTTCACTGACACCCTTTGGCCCGACTTTTCAAGGGAGGACTTCGCCAAGGCCATTGACGAATTCCAGGGCCGGGAAAGGCGATACGGCTCCACTGGTGCTTGATCATTTCAATAAACCGGCTTTAACGACGCGCGTGTTGTCGGCCTTGGTTTTGGCTCCGCCGGTGTTGGCGGCCATATATTTCGGCTCGCCCTATTTCGACTTTCTCGTTATCGCCGCCGCCGCTCTTATGCTTTGGGAGTGGAAGCGCATGGGGGGCTTCGTCCTTAAGCGCGCTCACTTGGCGGCCGCCGGAATTTTGTACGCCGTCATTCCTTGCGCCGCGCTTCTTTTTCTGCGCGGCGGCGCCGAAAGCGGCCGCGAGACGGTGTTCTGGCTGTTCGCTCTGGCGTGGGCCACCGACATCGGCTCCTATGGGTTTGGCTTGGCCATCGGCGGTCCAAAGCTGGCCCCCGCCATTAGCCCCCAAAAAACCTGGGCGGGATTTTTCGGCGGCGTTTTTTGCGCCGGATTGATTGGTTTCGCGGCGGCTCTGATTCTTTCCAAGAGTTCCGTTGCGCCTTTAATTTTGGCCAGCTTGCTCCTCGGCGTGGCGGCGCAGGCCGGCGATTTGTTTGAGTCCTGGATAAAACGCCGCTTTAAAGTTAAGGACGCAAGCAATATTATCCCTGGACACGGCGGCATCCATGACCGGGTCGACGGCTTATTCGCCATCGCGGTGGCGGCTGCGGCGATTGATTTAATCTTTATTGATGGTTTTCTTTTATGGCTATAGAGAGCATCAATTCCGAGGCGTCCCCGCGAAGCGTCGCCATTCTTGGATCGACGGGGTCCATCGGCTGCAACACCGTTGATTTGATCCAGCGCAACCCTGATGACTTCGTGGTCGAGGCGTTGACCGGGAACAGCAACGTCGCCCTTCTTGCCGAACAAGCCGTGCGTTTGCGGTCCAAGCTGGCTGTGGTGGCCGATCCTTCCCGTCTTGAAGACCTGAGGGACGCCTTGGCGGGGTCCTCCGTCGAGGTCGCCGCCGGCCGTCAAGCGGTGATCGAGGCGGCGAGCCGCCCCGCCGATTTGGTCATGGCCTCTATTGTCGGCGTCGCCGGTTTGGCGCCTACCCTGGCGGCCATTCGGCGCGGCTGCATCGTCGGGCTGGCCAACAAGGAGTGCCTGGTTTCGGCCGGCGACTTTGTGATGGCCGAGGTGGCGCGTCACGGCGCCAACCTGATCCCCGTGGATTCCGAACACAGCGCCATCTACCAGGTGTTTGAAACAGAACGCGTCAGCTCGGTTGAACGCATCATCCTGACCGCTTCGGGCGGCCCGTTTCGCGAAATGAGCAAGGCCGAGATGGCCCATGTCACGCCGGAGCAGGCGGTGGCCCATCCCAACTGGAGCATGGGCGCCAAAATCTCCGTCGATTCGGCGACCATGTTCAACAAGGGGCTTGAGTTGATCGAGGCCCATCATCTGTTTTCCATGCCCGAGGACAGGATCGACGTCTTGGTTCATCCCCAATCGGTGATTCACGGGCTTGTCGCATACGAGGACGGCTCGGTGTTGTCCCAGATGGGGGCGCCGGACATGCGCACTCCCATTTCCTACGCGCTGGGTTGGCCCAACCGGATGGCTGCGCCGTCCGCCCGTCTGTCACTTGAGGAAATCGGCCAGCTGACCTTTTACGCCCCTGACCCCGACCGCTTCCCTTCCTTGAAATTGGCCCGTCAGGTCTTGCGCAATGGCGGCGGCGCCCCCACTATATTTAATGCGGCCAATGAAGTGGCGGTCAGCCATTTCCTTGGCGGCCGCATCGGCTTCCTTGATATCGCCGAAATTGTGGAGCAAACGCTGGAGAAGGTTCCCAGCCGCCGGCTGGAAAACTTGGATGATGTGGACCAGACAGACGCCGAGGCGAGAGAGGCCGCGGAAGAGTTGTCAACCAATTGTTAACAATTCAATGAATTATATTTAGATTCAAGGGGAACTGGGCGACCTTTATGGAATTCATTTATATCTTGTGGGACTACGTTGTCCCATTCCTGTTTATTTTGACGGTTCTGGTGTTTGTCCACGAATTGGGTCACTACCTTGTCGCCCGGCGCAACAAGGTGCGCGTCGAGGATTTCTCGATTGGTTTCGGTCGCGAGATCTATGGCTGGACGGATAGCGTCGGCACCCGCTGGAAGATCAGCGCCGTTCCCTTGGGCGGCTACGTCAAGATGTTCGGCGAGGACGAGGGCGGCGACGAAGACGAGGAAGAAGCGAAACCGTTGAGCGAAGAGGATCTCGCCGTCTCGTTTCCTCACAAGAAGCTTGGTCAAAGGGCGGCCATTGTCGCCGCCGGTCCGATCGCCAATTTCCTTTTCGCCATCGTTCTTCTGGCCGGGTTGTTCTGGACCGTCGGCAACCCACAGCCGATGTCCGGCGTCGGCAAGGTTCAGCCGGACAGCGCGGCGGAGAAGGCCGGAATTCTGGCGGGCGACAATATCGTCTCCATAAACGGCGAGGAAATCCAGTTATTCGAGGATTTGCGCCGCATCGTCAGCGCCCATCCCGATGATCCCTTAACGTTAATTGTTCGGCGCGGCGAGGAGACGTTGACCATTTCCGCGACGCCCAAGCGCCATAAGGCCGTGGACAATGAGGGAAGGGAATTGGAAATAGGGCTTCTCGGCGTCACCCCTGATCCCAAACAAATTCATTATCAGAACATAGGAGCCTTCGGGTCCGTTTGGCTGGCGGTGGAGAAGTCATTTGATTTGACCAAACAGATTATGACGGCCCTTGGCGAGTTGCTCTCCGGCCAGAGGGACGCCAAGGAATTGGGCGGGCCTTTAAGGATTGCTCAGATGTCCGGACAGATGGCTCAGGGCGGCGTGGTTAGCCTGATTTTTTTCATGGCCGTGCTTTCAGTGAATTTATGCCTGATTAATCTGTTCCCAATTCCCATGCTGGACGGAGGCCATTTAATCTTTTATTTAGTGGAGTTCGTGTTGGGAAAACCTATTTCTCCAAAGATTCAAGAATACGGTTTCCGTTTTGGATTGATTCTGGTATTACTATTAATGGTCTTCGCTACTTGGAACGATCTGGTTCAGCTTAAGGTGTTTGAGTTTATTAAACAGCTCATCACTTGAGCTTTTTTTATTGGGGTGTTACTTGCGTAAATATTTTTATTTTTTCACGATTATGATCGTCCTGATTGGGGCCTTGCCGTTTGCCGGCGGGGCGTCCGCTCAGTCGTTCTCTGAGTCGGGGGGAACTATTCGTGAAATCATTATTGAAGGCGCCCAAAGGATCGAACCGGCCACCGTGCAGTCCTATCTGCTGGTGCGTAAAGGGGACGCCTTTGACCCCGCGCGCATCGACCGTTCCCTGAAAAGCTTGTTCGCCACCGGATTGTTCGCCGACGTCTCCTTGCATCGCCAGGGTGACGCCTTGGTTGTTAGCGTGGTCGAGAATCCCATCATCAACCGCATCGCCTTCGAGGGCAATAAAGAGCTGGACGACGAAACCATGGCTCTTGAGGTTTCCTTGCGTCCGCGCATTATCTACACCCGCACCAAGGTTCAAAGCGACGTCAAGCGCATTTTGACCCTTTACCGCAGGAGCGGGCGTTTCGCGGCGACCGTGGAGCCTAAGATCATCAAGCTTCCTCAAAACCGCGTCGATCTTGTTTTTGAGATCAACGAGGGGGACTTGACCGAGGTCAGGAAAATTCGTTTTGTCGGCAATTCGCAATACAGCGACTCGCGCTTGAAAGAGATCATCCGGACCAAGGAATCGCGTTGGTACCGCGTTTTAACCACTGAAGATAATTATGATCCCGACCGTCTCACCCTGGATCGCGAATTATTGCGCCGTTTTTATTTGAGCGATGGTTACGCCGACTTCCGCGTCGTTTCAGCCTTGGCGGAACTGACGCCTGACCGCAAAAACTTCTTTATCACCTTCACCATTGACGAGGGCGCGCGCTATCAGTTCGGCGAGGTGGGCGTTGAAGCGCGGCTGCGCGACTTGAAGGGAGAGGACCTCATAGACTCCATCAAATTCGAGCAAGGCGATTGGTATGACGCCAGACTGCTTGAGGACACCATCGACAAATTGACCGATGTCGTGGGTGGGTTTGGTTTCGCCTTTGTTGATATTCGTCCCCGCATCAACCGAGACCGTAAAAGTCACCTGATTAACGTCACTTTCGAAATCGACGAGGGGCCGCGCGTCTTTGTCGAGCGTATTGATATCGCCGGCAATGTGCGCACCGCCAGCAAGGTCATTCGCCGTGAGTTCCGCCTTGTCGAAGGAGACGCCTTCAGCTCATCCAAGCTGCGACGTTCGAAGCAGCGCATCCAGAATCTTAATTTCTTCGAGAAAGTCGTGGTTGAGCAGGTGCCGGGGAGCGCCCCGGACAAAACGCTTGTCAAGGTGGATGTGGAAGAGAAGTCCACCGGCTCCATTTCCCTTGGACTTGGGTTCTCCACCCAAAGCGGCGCCCTCGTGGAATTTGGATTTAAGGAACGCAACTTCCTTGGTCAGGGACAAAAACTGGGCCTAAAACTTACCCTGGCGCAGCGCAGGAGTCAGATCAATTTCTCGTTCACGGAACCGTATTTTCTCGAACGGGACATCGTCGCCGGCTTTGACCTTTACAACACAACTCGAAATATGCAGGACGAAAGCTCCTATGATTCAAAAGTCACCGGCGGCGGCTTAAGGGCCGGCTATCCCCTTACTGAGAATCTAACGCAAAGTTGGGGGTACTCCCTCACCCGTTCAAGGCTTACGAATGTTAACGCCACCGCGTCCAATTATATTAAAAACGAGCAGGGAACCCGATCCGTTTCCGAGGTTTCCCATGGGATTAAATATGATAAACGCGACAACGTCATGACCCCCACGAAAGGTTATTTTTTCCGTTTGAAAAATAACGTGGCCGGCCTTGGCGGCACAACGCGGTATTTGCGAAATTCCTTAAACGCCGGAAAGTATTTTTCCTTGGCGGACAAATGGGTGCTGGGCTTCAGGGGAGAGGTGGGGCAGATCTTCGCTTTAGGCGGCAATGTTCACATTCTTGATCGATTTTACCTTGGCGGCAATAATTTAAGGGGATTCCGCGCCGCCGGCGTCGGGCCTCGCGATAAGTCGTCAAAGGACGCGCTCGGCGGCGAATGGATGTACGCGGGAACAGGCGAGTTGACCTTTCCGTTAGGCTTCTTGCCAGCGGAGCTCGGGCTTAGTGGTAAACTGTTCTCGGATTTTGGCTCCATCGGTGGTCTCGGATTAAATGATCCCAATATTCTAGAAAATGGAAGCCTTCGCTTGAGCATCGGCGCCGGGCTGGTGTGGGTTTCCCCGTTCGGTCCAATAGGGTTTGATTTTGGCGTGCCGCTGATTAAGGAAGACTATGACATTATAGAAAACGTCCGCGTTAATTTCGGCACCAGCTTTTAGTGGTCTGGGGCAGGCATATGGTATCCATACGACGGCCTTCCGAGTTCATCCGGCTAGATGCTTTGCGCCTTGACGCCGGGGAACCCGGAAGGCCGCCCTCGAGTTTCACGGGGGGCGCCCCCCGCATTATTATTTCCAGGGGGACGCCCTCCTGTAACCTCCCGGCGCGCGCCTTCTTACCGAGGAAACGGAATACGTGATCGTATGTGCATCGTATGTCTGACTCAGAACACTAGGAGTTCAAGTTGAAAAGATTTTATAATTTATTGGGTTTCACGTTTTTATCAGCCGTGATTCTCTCTTTCACCGTTGATCCAGCGTTCGCTCAGGACAAAGCCGCGCCGGCTAAGTCTCCAGCCAAGGCCTCCACTAAGAAGAAGGCCAAGCCCCTTCCACCCAAGGGCGATGAGGTTCAGCCCATCACCTTAAACATCGCCGTTGTTGATGTTGACTCCATTCGCCGTCAGGCCAAGGTCGTTAATAACATCGGCCTTCAAATTAAAAAAATCCGGGAAACTTTTCAGGCCGTGATCACCAAAGATGAGAAGAAACTGCGCGAAAGCCAGGATGAGCTGAGAAGGCAGGAAGCCATTCTTGCGGAAGACGCCTTCAAGGAAAACGTCAAGAAATTTCAAAAAAAACTTCAAGCCGTTCAGATAAAGGTTCAACAACTCAAACAGCAACTGGCTAAAGCTCAAGGCGAGTCCATGAGAAAGGTTGAGATGACCCTTAACGAGATTATCGATGATTTGGTCGTGGAGCTGAACTTGCACTTGGTTTTTCGCCGGGAGCCCGTTGTTTACTATAACCAGGGTCTTGACATCACCAAGTTGGTTCTTGAGCGCCTGGATAAGAAATTACCGTCCTTGAAGCTGCCCGCCGTGAAAATTCCCACCGGCAAACTCAAGGCGAAGGCCAAACCCAAAGCCAAACCCAAAGCCAAGGCCAAGGCTCCGGCGGCCAAGAAGTAGCTTTCGGGTGGATAGAATCTAACATATGGCGCCCCGATTCTGGAAACCAGGAAATGACGGATAAGCGTTTCTATACCGCTTCGGGGCCTTTCACCCTTCATCAACTGGCGGAGACCTGCGGCGCGGAAATTGGCGAAGACGTCGCCGCGGACGCCCTTTACCATGATGTGGCGCCCCTTGACGACGCCGGCGCCAAGGATGTCAGCTTTTTCGATAACAAGCTATATGCCGAAAGCTTCGCCGCCAGCTCCGCCGGCGCCTGTCTCGTTCACCCCTCCCTCGCCGGCAAGGCCCCCAAGGGCATGGCTTTGCTGTTATGCGGCGAGCCCTACCGCGGATACGCCAAGGTGGCGCGGCTTTTTTATCCGGCGCCCCGGCTTGAGCCCGTCATTTCCCGCAGCGCCATTATCGAAGACACCGCCGTTGTCGGCGAAGGATGCCGCGTCGACGCCGGCGCCTATATTTCACACCGGGTTGAAATCGGCGCCAATTGCCACATCGGGGCCAACGTGGCGATTGGCGAGGGGGTGGTCATCGGCGGCGCATGCCTCATCAAGCCGAACGCCACCCTCGCTTACTGTATCTTAGGGGCGCGCGTCACCATTCACGCCGGGGCCCGCATTGGCCAGGACGGCTTTGGCTTCGCCTTGGGGCCTGAAGGGCATCTCAAGGTGCCCCAGCTTGGCCGCGTTATCATCGAGGACGATGTTGAAATCGGCGCCAACGCCACCATCGATAGAGGCTCAGGACCCGACACCCTTGTCGGCGCCGGGACAAAAATTGATAATCTCGTCCAATTGGCTCATAACGTTAAGATCGGACGGGGGTGCGTGATTGTCTCGCAAGTGGGAATTTCGGGCAGCACCAATGTTGGCGACGGCGCAATCATGGCCGGGCAGGCCGGCTTGACCGGTCATCTCACCATCGGCGCCGGGGCTAAGATCGCCGCGCAAAGCGGCGTCATGCGGGACGTCGAGCCCGGTGAGGAAGTAGGCGGATCGCCTGCCAAGCCGGTGCGCGAATGGCTTAAGGGCGTGGCCACCCTGGAGCGCATCGTTAGAAAAAAGGGCGGTTAGGAAATGGATATGAACGCAGACGCCAAAAAATCAACAACCTTTGACGTTGAACGCATCATGGACCTGATACCCCATCGATACCCTTTCCTGATGATTGACAGGATGATCGATGTGGTCCCCGGAAAAAGCGCCGTCGGCATTAAGAACGTCTCCATTAACGAGCCGTTCTTCCAGGGTCATTTTCCGTCCAAGCCCATCATGCCCGGCGTCCTGATCGTCGAGGCCATGGCCCAGACGGCGGGGGCCTTGGTTATCTACACCAACGGCCAAAACTCGGAAAACACCTTTGTCTATTTCATGTCGGTGGAGCAGGCGCGCTTTCGCAAACCCATAACGCCGGGCGACTGCATCCATCTTCACGTTGAAAAACAACAAAGCCGCGGCGATGTCTGGAAGTTCAAGGGAGAAGCCATGGTTGACGGCGTCCTGATGGCCGAGGCCGTCTACACCGCGATGATCGTGGAAAAAGACAAATGACCGGCATTCATCCCACGGCCCAAGTCGCCGGCGGGGCCAAGATCGGCGGCAACGTCTCCATCGGCCCTTACTGCGTGATCGGCGCCGATGTTTGCTTGAGCGACGGCGTCACCCTTGATTCCCATGTGGTGGTGAGCGGCATCACCAGCATCGGCCCAAATTGCAGGCTGTTTCCCTTCGCCGCCATCGGATCGCAGCCTCAGGATTTGAAGTACGGCGGCGAGTCCTCGCGCCTTGAGATCGGCTGCAACAACATTATCCGCGAGCACGTCACCATGAACCCCGGCACCGAAGGCGGCGGCATGGTGACGAGCATCGGCAACAACGGCCTGTTCATGGTCGGCGCCCATGTGGCCCACGACTGCGTCATCGGCGACCATGTGATCATGGTCAACAACGCCACCCTGGCCGGCCATGTGGTTATTGACGAGTGGGCCATTATCGGCGGCCTTTCGGCGGTGCATCAGTTCGTGCGCATCGGAGAGCGGGCCATGCTGACCGGGCTGGCGGCGGTTAATATGGATGTTCCGCCGTTCATGATGATTGATCGCGAAGGGAAGTGTGCGACGGTCAACACCGTCGGCATGCGCCGCGCCGGGTTTTCGCCAGTCGAGCGTCAGGAGATCAAACGGGCGTATCGCCTTCTGTACCGGAATGGTGGGGAGATTGGCGAAAAGCTGGCTGCGCTGGAGCGGGAGATGGAGACCGCTCCCGGGAAGCGTTTGCTGGCGTTTCTGCAAGCCCCGTCGCGGCGCGGAATCACC
>CAJXGZ010000069.1 GCA_913053795.1 uncultured Rhodospirillales bacterium
CCGGAGGTGACGATTCCCCCCGGCGAATTGATGTAAAAGGAAATGTCCTTGGTGGGGTTTTCCGACTCCAGGTACAAAAACTGGGCGCACACCACGCTGGCCACGCTGTCGTCAACGTTGCCGGTAAGAAAGATGATGCGCTCCTTGAGAAGACGGGAGAAGATGTCAAAAGAGCGTTCTCCGCGGTTTGTCGTTTCCACGACCATGGGAATAAGGTTGCTCATGACAGTTTCCGCCGGATGAGTCATTTTCAATCCTTTTTCTTCTTCGGGGCTTTCTTCGGGGCCGCCGCCTTCTTCGGGGCGGCGCTTTTCTTCTTTGATTTCCCCTTGCTAAAGTCGATGTCCTCGGGGTCCTTCATCAATTCCTCGACCGAGACCTTTTTGTCGGTGACCGTGGCCATTTCGATGATGAAATCGACGACCTTGTCTTCCTGGATGGAGGCCGACAGCCCATCCATGGCGCCTGGGGATTTCTGGAAGTAATCCATGATCGCCTGCTCCTGGCCGGGATAGCTCTCTGCCTGGGCCTTCATGGCCTTGGTGATGTCCTGTTCGCTGACCTTGATGTTGTTGAGGCGCCCAACATTGGACAACACCAAGGCCAGACGCACGCGGCGCTTGGCGATGGCCATGAATTCGGCCTTGTGCTGGTCGTCGCTTTTCGCCGCGTCCTCATCGTCAAAGCTCTCGGGAGACTCCTTGCGATGCTCTTCGAATTGATTCCAGATGCCCTCGAATTCGCTGTTCAGCATGCCCTCGGGCACCTCGAAATCATGGCCTTCGGACAGCAGGTCAAGCAGGGATCTCTTGAGGCGGCGGCGGGACTGCTCCTTGAAATTCCTGGCGTGCCCCTCGCGGACGCTTTCCTTGAAAGCCTCAAGATTCTCCTTATTAAAGGCCTTCGCCAAGTCGTCGTCGATTTTGGCCGGGGCGGTCTCTAGCAATTCCTTGACGTCGACGTCGAAAACCGCATCCTTGCCGGCCAAATCGGCGGCCTGGTATTCCTTTGGGAAGGAGACCTTGACCACCACATGGCCGCCGGTCTTGACGCCCACAAGCTGCTCTTCGAAGCCCGGAATAAAGCTGCCGGACCCCAACTCAAGGGAATAGCCGTCGGCCTTGCCGCCGGGGAACTCGACGCCGTCCACCTTGCCGATGAAATCGATCACCATGACGTCGCCGTTCTTTGACTTGCGCGCGCCGGGCGCCGGGCGGGTGGTCTTTCTGGAGGCGGCCAGACGCTCAATGGCGGCGTCGACCTCGGCCTCCTCGGGTTCGGCTGTCAGCCGCTCCAGTTTGATGGTGGACATATCGAGGGTTTCGATTTCAGGCATCACCTCAAGCGCCATGGAGAATTCAAGGTCGCTGCCGTCCTCGAACTTGACGACCTTGATGTCCGGTTGCGCGGCGGGACGCAGATTGCGCTCCGTCAAGACTTTCTGTGAAACGTCGCCGACCGTTTTCTCAAGCACCTCGCCCATGACGGCGGGGCCGTATTTCTTGCGCAAGAGGGAGACCGGCGCCTTTCCTGGACGAAAGCCCGGCAATTGAACGGTGCGCGCCATTTCCTTGAGACGGCTGGTGACGTTTTTTTCGATTTCGGCGCTGGGAACGGCGATATCGAATTCCCGCTTCAGCCCCTCGGACTTCGTTTCATTAACCTGCATTAAATACCCAACGGCGTTGTTGATGTTTTGTTGATCTGGTGCGGGCGGAGGGACTCGAACCCCCAAGCCTTGCGGCACTTGGACCTAAACCAAGCGTGTCTTCCAGTTCCACCACGCCCGCCGCTAAACCAGGATACGTAACGGGCGCCAGACTTTATAACATTGAGGAAACCTGTCAATCACGACGGTCAACAAGACGGCGCTTTGATCAATTGCGATCGCCCTTATGTGAACATCCGAAACAGGGCGAAAACGCTCAAGGCCAAACTTATGATCACCAATAGAGTCGGCCCGACAAAAACGAAAGTCTCCTTCAGCGCGTCCCATAACGCCGCCGACGCCTTCGAAAAACGAAGTTCGCCGGCGTGGATGGCCGCCAGGAAGAACTTGGCGCTGATTTTATCCGGCCGGGAAGGCTCCATGGGCGCGAGGAAGGCCTTGTATTTGACTTCAAGGGGAATGCCGAGCTTATGGGTGGCGCAGCCCGCCACGGCGTATTTTCTTCCGTCGACGGCGTAGTAATAATATTTGACCCCGCCGGCCCATTGGCCAAAGGCTTTGCTGTGGGCGCTTTCATGGCCGATCACATAATCGTTTTGACGCTGGAGATAGTAAAGCAGTTCATCTTTTTCCGCCACGCCGCCGCCTGCGAATACGCGGTCGTATTTGAGCCCCAATGCGACGTTGGAGAAGCTGAAAAACATGGAGCAGGAAGCGGTTGGATAAAAGGATTGGACGACGAAGAAACCCAGGAAGAACAACCCGATGACGAGAAGCTTTGAATAGCGAAAAATAAAATTCATAAAAATGACCGCGCCAACACGTAGAGGAAGACAACGAGGCTTCCCAACAGCAATAACGGCGGCCCAAGGAATTTGAGCAGCAAGAACAGCCCCCTCGCCAATTCCTGCACCGCTTCGGCAACGCGGAATTCAAAAACGAGCAAGGCCGATCTGGCGAAATGCGCCACGAACTGGTCGGCTTCCGTGACTTCGGCGGGCGCCAAGGCCGACCTGCGCAAGACCTCTAACGGCGCACCGAATTTAAAGGGCGTGCAGCCGGCAAGGGCGTAGTCCCTCCCCTTGGCTCGATAAGTAAAATAGTAGCTCTCCCCGGCCCACGGCCCATAGATCCTTCTATGAGCGCTTTCATGGGCGACGACATCATCGTGTTTATCGGCCAGCATGGAAAGCAAGCCGTTAACGTCTTTCTGGTTTTCGCTTTTCATGATGCTGTTGTAGGACATCACGGTGGGAAGCTTGCCTAAATCATAATAGGCCGCGCAAAAAACCGTGGGATAGGTAAACAGCGCCGCAATGATGACCAAGCTGATCGCCAAAGTTATGGTCAGTATTGGATATCGGCGGAAAAACGGCGCCAATGAAACCCTCATAATTCGATGCTCATTGTTTTTCCTTGAGGCTCCGCAAAACGCCGGGCAGGGTTTCGGAAATATCCTCGGCGATCAGGCCGGGGCCGTACCGGGCCGCCGCGGCGCCGTGCAGCCAGGCGCCGGCGCAGGCGGCGTCGAAGGCGTCCATGCCTTGGGCCAGAAGGCCGAGAATAAATCCGGCCAGAACGTCGCCTGTTCCCGCCGTGGCCAGTTCAGGGGGCGCGTTGTCATTGATAACGGCCTTGCCCTCTGGAGAAGCGATCACCGTGTCCGCGCCCTTCAGCAGGACCACGGCGCCGCTTTGTCCGGCGGCGGCGCGGGCGCGGGAAAGCTTGTCGCCCTCAACGCCGAACAGAGGGGGGGCGAACAGGCGGGCGAATTCCCCTTCGTGGGGCGTCAACACCGTCGGCGCGTTGATTTCGCTGAACATGGCTTTTGGGTCTTGGGAAAACACGGTCAGGGCGTCGGCGTCAAGCACGCAGGATTTTTCCGCTTGAAGGGCGGCCAAGACAAAATGCCGGGTGGTCTCGGTGACGCCGCAGCCGGGTCCTACGAGAACGGCGTTCTTCCTGGGGTCGGACAACAACTGGGCGAAGGCCTCCTGGCCGGCGGCGGACGCGTAGAGTGTCCCCGGCGCCCCCGCCGCATAAACCGGAACGGCTTCGGGCGGCGCGGCGATGGTGACAAGACCGGCGCCCGCGCGCCGGGCCGCCGTGGAGGCCAGACGCGCGGCTCCGGTCATCTCAGGGCCTCCCGCCACAACCGCGTGGCCGCGGCTGTATTTGTGTGAGTCTATTTCAAGCCGGGGAAAGCTCCGCAACCACAAACAGGGACCGTTGACGAAGGTTCGCGGATTGACGCCGGCCAGGACGGAGTCGGGAATTCCGATGTCGGCGACCGCCACTTCGCCTGAAAGCGAGCGGCCGGGAAGCAGCAAATGCCCCGGCTTTGGCCGGAAGAAGGTGACGGTCACGCAGGCGTTGAAGGCGCCGCCGAGGACCTCCCCGGTATCGCCATGGACGCCGCTTGGGATGTCCACGGCGACGCACTGGCGGGGGCTCTGGTTGACCGCCTCCGCCACCTCCGGCTCCAGCGCCCACAGCGTAACCTCCAGCCCGGCCCGCCGGCCCACCATCGCCAACCCGGTCCCCCAAGCCCCCCCGCCAATGACGCCGATTTTCTTCATGGCTTAGTTACGCCCCGGTACATAATCAACGATCAGCTCTCAGCCGTCAGCCTTCAGCTAGCTGACAGCTGATCGCTGACGGCTGAGAGCTTTCTACTTCTTGTCCTTGCCTTCTTTTTTCTCGGCGATGCGCAAGGCGACGAACCTGAGGCCCGCTTGACCGTCCACCAGGAGGAGGACGGTTTTGCGCTTGGCGTCCTTGGCTTCCTTGATCTTGGCGGCGACCTGGGCCGGCGTCGAGACTTCCTTTTGGCTGACCTCGGCCACCAGATCGCCGGGGCGGATGCCTTTTTCAGCCGCCGCGCCGCCGTCGTCGACGGCGGTCACCACCACGCCCTTGGATTTCTCGTCGATGCCGTAGCGCTCGCGCAAGGAATCGGTGATCACCGACAGGGTTAGACCTAAGGCGTCGACCTTGGTGGTCTTGGCCTTGCTCTTTATTCCCTTGCCTTTCTTTTTGGCGGCCGTTTTGGCTTCGCCGTCATCAAGCTTGCCGATGTTCACGGTGACCGTTTTCTTCTTTCTTTCGCGCCACAGCTCCACCTTCACTTTCTTGTCGACGTCGGTCTCGGCGACGATGCGCGGCAGCTTGCGCATTTTCTTCACCCGCCTGCCGTCGAAGGACAGAATGACGTCGCCGGGCTTGATCTTGGCCTTTTCGGCGGGGCCGCCCTTGATGACGCTGGCCACCAGGGCGCCCTCGGCTTTTTTGAGGCCCAGGGTCTCGGCGATTTCTTCGGTGACCGCCTGGATGTGGACGCCGAGCCAGCCGCGGCGCACCTGGCCGTGCTTGATCAACTGCTTGATCACCGTTTTGGCGGTGGCGCTGGGAATGGCGAAGCCGATGCCGACGCTGCCGCCGGACGGCGAATAGATGGCCGAATTGATGCCGATGACCTTGCCCTCCATGTTGAACATGGGACCGCCCGAGTTGCCCCGGTTGATGGAGGCGTCGGTCTGGATGAAGTCGTCGTAAGGCCCGGATCTGATGTCGCGGTGACGGGCCGAGATGATTCCCGCCGTCACCGTGCCGCCGAGCCCGAAGGGGTTGCCGATGGCGAACACCCAGTCGCCGACCCGGGCGGTGTCGGAATCGCCGAATGTGGTGTGAGCCATGCCCTTGACGGGCTTAATCTTGAGAACGGCGAGATCGGTCTTGGGATCGCGGCCCACAACCTTCGCTTCGAGGCGGGTGTTGTCCTGGAGAATGACGGTGATTTCGTCGGCGTCGGCGATGACGTGGTTGTTGGTGACCACATGGCCCTCGGTGTCCAGGATGAAGCCCGAGCCCAGCGAGGTCGCCTTGCGCTGGCGGCGCGGCTGTCCTCCCTGCGGGCGGTTGCGCTCGAAGAACTCCTTGAAGAATTCCTCGAAGGGCGAGCCCGGGGGAAGCTGGGGCATTTCGGGACCGGCGTGGCCCTCGATCACCTGGGAGGTGGAAATGTTGACCACCGCCGGCAGAAGCTTCTCGGCCAGATCGGCGAAGCTGTCGGGGGCCCTCTTGGCCAGCGCCACAAGTGGCGCCATGAGCACCGCCAGCGCCACCACAAGGATCGGCGCCTGGCGGCGGATGATTTTGAAACGTGTTTGAGTCACTGATTGGCTCTCCATGGAAAAACGTACTCCGGTGAATATAGGGTTTTTGGCCCCGGTTGCAAAAAAAGTGTTCAAGGCGCGCTATCCATTGGGACATGGCGGCCTTTTCCTGACTGTCCATATGGGAAGGGAATATGGCCAAAAAGGACAAATATTGTGTTCGTTTTTGGGCGTTCTTTTGTTGATTGGCGTCATCTCGCGTCGAGCGCAAACGAACCCCCAGGCGCAAAGTCCGCGAACTTTGCGGAAAACTCAACGCCATGGGCTACTTATCGTCTTTTAGGAACGGCGCGGCGATTTTTTAGCTAATGGCGCTTTAAGTCAAGCCGCTTCTTTTTGCTCCTCGTACATGATGGGTTGGCCGAGCTCCCTCATGTGGAACAGGTTAAAGGCCCGCTCGCCGTTGAAGTCCAGAACGCGCAGATCATCCGTCTCCAGCAGATTGTGCATTACGACGGAATAGTGACCCCCGTAACGCTGTTCGGCCAAGTGAAGGGGGATTCCGTATGCGATGAACTTCTCAACGCCTTTGGCGGCCAGCTTCTTGAACAGAGACGGTTCGGTTACGGAATTATGGGTGGTCAGGATCACGAGAGGGCCGGCGGCGGAATTCCGTCTATTTCACCTTCAAAAGGTCCACCTGGAAGATCAGGGTCGAGTTGGGCGGGATGGAGCCGACGGCTCGGCTGCCGTAACCCATTCCGGGCGGAATGGTGAGGCGGCGCTGGCCGCCTTCCTTCATGCCGGCGACGCCCTGGTCCCAGCCGAGGATGACCTCGCCGGCGCCCAGGCTGAAAGTGAAGGGCTGGCCGCGGTCGACGGAGCTGTCGAACTTTTTGCCGTTGGTCAGCCAGCCGGTGTAGTGGACGGTTACCTTTTGGCCGGGGATGGCCTCCTTGCCGGTTCCCACCTTCAGGTTCTCCACCTTCATTTCGGAGGCCAATGCGGGAAACGCCAGCAGCAGGACGGCGAGGGCGGCGATAATCTTCTTTTTCATGTGAGCATCCTTTTTTTTGCGATATCATTTGTTAGTTTTTTACATCATATCCCAAGTTGGGCGCCAACCATTTTTCGGCTTCCTTCAGGGAGACGCCCCGGCGTTTGGCGTAGTCCTTCACCTGGTCGCGGCCGATTTTTCCGAGGCCGAAATAGCGGGCCTCGGGGTGGGCGAAATAGTATCCCGAAACCGACGCCGCGGGCTCCATGGCCATGTTTTCCGTCAACACCATGGCGGCGTTGGCTTGCGCCTCCAGAAGTTCGAACAAATCGGCCTTGCCGGAGTGATCGGGGCAGGCGGGATAACCGGGGGCCGGGCGGATTCCCCGGTAGGATTCCTTGATCAGCTCCGCGTTGGTCAGGTTTTCGCCCCGAGCGTAACCCCAAAATTCCATGCGCACGCGCTCATGCATGCGCTCGGCGAAGGCCTCAGCCAAACGGTCGGCCAGCGCCTTCAGCAAAATGGCGTTGTAGTCGTCGTTGTCTTTCTCGAAGGCGGCGGCGCGTTCCTTGACTCCATGGCCCGGAGTGACGGCGAAGGCGCCGATGTAGTCGTCAAGCTTGGTCTTCCTTGGCGCAATGAAGTCGGCCAGACACAGATTGGCGCGGCCTTCTCTCTTTTCCATCTGCTGGCGCAGGAAGGGAATGACGGCGAGCCCTTGCAGCCGGTTGCCGTCGGCGTAAAGATAAACATCGTCGCCGATGGCGTTGGCGCGGAAGAAGCCGATGACGCCCCGCGCGGTCAGCCAGTTTTCCGAAACCATGCGCGCCAGCATGGCCTCGGCGTCCTTGAACAGCGCGCGCGCCGCCTCGCCTTCCTTGCCGTCGCCGAGGATGGCCGGATAGGCGCCCTTCATCTCCCAGGCCCTAAAGAAGGGCGTCCAGTCGATGTATGCGGCCAGCTCCTCAAGGTCGTAGTTATCGAAAACCTCAACCCCGAGAAACTTGGGGCGGGGCGGGACGTAATCGCGCCAGTCGATGGCGTCTCCGGCTTGACGCGCCGCGTCGAGGGGACGGCTTTTCCTTTGCGGGCGCTTGGCGTAGCTTTGACGCAAGGTTTCCTGCTCGGCCTCGACGGCCGCCGCGAAGTCCGCCTTTTGCGTCGCGCTGAGCAGGCTGGCGACGACGCCGACGGCGCGCGAGGCGTCGGCCACATGCACCGTTGTTCCGGAATAGTTGGGCGCGATCTTGACCGCGGTGTGGACCTTGGAGGTGGTGGCCCCGCCGATCAGCAGCGGCGCGCTTAAGCCGGTGCGCTCCATTTCGCTGGCCACCGTGGCCATTTCCTCCAGCGACGGCGTGATCAGGCCGCTTAAGCCGACGATGTCGGCTTTTTCTTCTTGCGCCGCGGCGATGATCTTGGCGTAGGGGGCCATGACTCCGGCGTCGATGACATGGAAGTTGTTGCACTGGAGGACCACGGTGACGATGTTCTTGCCGATGTCGTGAACGTCGCCCTTGACGGTGGCCATCAGGATGCGCCCCTTAGCCCCCCCCCCTTTAGCTCCTCCTGGGCCGCCTTCCTCTTTTTCCGCCTCGATGAAGGGCTGCAGATGGGCCACCGCCTGTTTCATGACGCGGGCGCTCTTGACCACCTGGGGCAGGAACATCTTGCCCGAGCCGAACAAATCGCCGACCACGTTCATGCCGTCCATCAGCGGCCCTTCGATGACCTCGACGGGCCGGGACGCGGCCTGGCGCGCCTCCTCCACGTCCTCGACGATGTATTCGCCGACGCCCTTGACCAGGGCGTGACTCAAGCGCTCGGCGACCGAACCCTGGCGCCAGGAAAGATCTTCGCCGTCCGCCTTGGCCTGTCCCTTAACGCCGCCGGCGACCTCCAAAAGGCGCTCGGTGGCGTCTTCGCGGCGGTTGAGAACCACGTCCTCCACCCGCTCGCGCAAATCCTCGGGGATTTCGGCGTAGACGGCCAACTGCCCGGCGTTGACGATTCCCAAGTCCATGCCGGCGGCGACGGCGTGATAAAGGAACACCGCGTGCATGGCCTCGCGCACCGGATTGTTGCCCCTGAACGAAAACGACATGTTGGAGACGCCGCCGCTGACCAGGGCGTGAGGCAAGGTCTCCTTGATCAGGCGCGCCGCCTCCAGGAAATCCACCGAGAAATTGTCGTGTTCCCTGATGCCGGTGGCGATGGGAAAGACGTTGGGATCGAAAATGATGTCGGTGGCCGGGAAGCCGACCCGTTCGGTGAGAATTTTGTAGGACCGGGTGCAGATATCGATCATCCGCTGATAGCCATCGGCCTGGCCATCGATGTCGAACGCCATGACCACCACGGCGGCCCCGAAACGCATGATCTGGCGGGCGTGGGCGGTAAAAATTTCCTCCCCTTCCTTGAGGCTGATGGAATTGACCACGCCCTTGCCCTGGATACATTTAAGTCCGGCGATGATGACCGCCAGCTTTGAGGAATCGACCATCACCGGCACTCTGGAAATATCCGGTTCCGAGGCCACCAGATTGAGGAACGTGACCATTTCATGTTCGGCGTCCAGCATCGCGTCATCGACGTTGATATCGATAATTTGCGCCCCGTTTTCGACCTGACCACGGGCAATATCGAGCGCCGTTTCATAGTCCTTTTCCCGGATCAGCCGGGCGAACTTGGCCGACCCGGCGACATTGGTGCGTTCGCCGATATTAACGAAGCCGGTGACATCGTCGATGGCCAGGGATTCCAGGCCGCTGAGATTGCAATGATCGGCGGGGTCGGGTAACTGGCGCGGCGGCACCCCG
>CAJXGZ010000070.1 GCA_913053795.1 uncultured Rhodospirillales bacterium
CCGCCGATGGCGTCGTTCAGTTCGTCGACCGCGAAGCGCCGCCGCCGGAGTTGGAAATGGGCGACGATCCGAGGCCAAGGGTCTGCATCTTCATGAACGCCTTCAACGTGCATGTGAACCGAATCCCAACGACTGGAACCATCTCCAAGCTGGCCTATACGCCGGGCAAGTTCTTCAACGCCTCGCTTGACAAGGCAAGCGAATTCAACGAGCGCCTGGGCGTGCGCATGAAGACGGCGGAAGGTCACGACATCGCCTTCGTCCAAATCGCCGGCCTGATCGCCCGGCGCATCCTGTGCCTGCTCCAGGAAGGCCAGGAGGTTCGCGCCGGAGAACGCTTCGGCCTGATCCGCTTCGGCAGCCGCGTCGACGTCTACCTGCCGGACGGCGTGGCGCCCTTGGTGGCGGTCGGACAGCTGACGGTGGCGGGAGAGACGGTCATCGCCGACGTCGGCGCACAGGAGTCGGCGCGCGCCGGAGAAGTGAGATAACCCGATGGTCAAGCGCCCCCCCAGACGCCCTCGGCGACAACGCCTGAAGGGACTCCCCTTCAACCGGATGATTCCCAACATCCTCACCCTGCTGGCCATGAGCGCCGGCTTGACGGCGATCCGCTTCGCCCTGCAGGACCGCTGGGAGCACGCGGTTCTGGCCATCGTCGCCGCCTCCATCCTGGACGCCCTGGACGGACGCGTGGCGCGCATCCTTAAAGGGACCAGCAAGTTCGGCGCCGAACTGGACTCCCTGGCCGACTTCGTGAGCTTCGGCATCGCCCCGGCCTTGATGCTGTACCTGTGGACCATGCAGGACGCGGGAAAGATCGGGTGGATCCTGATCCTGTTGTTTTGCGTCTGCTGCGTTCTCAGGCTGGCCCGCTTCAACACCAACATCGACGAGCCCCATTCGCCTCCCTGGGCCTATAATTACTTCACCGGCGTGCCGACGCCGGCGGCCGCCGGGCTGGTGCTTTTGCCGTTGATTTTTTCCTTTCAGTTCGGTGATGAATATTTCCGCGAGCCTTGGCTGGCGGGGGCCATGCTGGTGGTGGTGGCGGGCCTGATGGTGAGCCGCGTTCACACTTTCGCCTTCAAGAAATTCAAGGTTCCCCAACCCTTGGTGCTGCCGATGATGCTGATCATCGGCCTGCTCGCCGCCTCCATCGCCAGCGCCCCCTGGGCCACCCTGTCGCTGATGCTGACCGCCTACCTGATTACCATCCCCTTCTCCATCCGCGCCTACGCCTCCCTCAAGATCAAGGCCGAAAGAATCCAGGACGGAACCGCCGATGAAGAGATGCCGAAAAAGAACGGCGGCAAACAAAAATAGCGGGGCTTCGCCTCCTTAAGAGAACTGGGGCCGGGACGCCGCCCCGTTTTTTTTGGGGGTCCCATGGCGTCTCTTTTATGCGCTATACTCTCCGCCATGTTCCGGCTTTTACGATACTTTTCGTTGACCAGCGCCGCCGCCTTCGTCGTCGCCACCATCGTTCTGGCGTTGGTTTACCGGCAGTACGCGGTGAACGAGCTGATCAATGTCGCCGAGAAGCAGAACGTGTCGCTGGCGCGCGCCTTCGCCAACATTATCTGGCCGCGTTTTTCCCCCTACTTGACTTCGGTGAGCGAGACCAGCGGCGGCGCCCTGCGGGCGCGTCCGGAAACCAAGAAGATTGACGCGGCGCTGAGAAAGATCGCCGTCGGGCTGCCGGTGCTCAAGGTCGAGATTTACAACCTGGACGGCATTGTCCTTTACTCCTCTGACGCCGCGCAGATCGGCAACGACATGAGCAAGAGCCCGGGCTTCATCTCCGCCGCCCGCCATGAAACCCCCGCCAGCAAGCACATCTTCCGCGACGCCTTCAACGCCTTCGAGGGCAAAGTCATGGACCGCAACCTGGTCGCCACCTATTTGCCCATCCGGCCTGAAGGCGGTTCCCTCGAAGGCGTGTTCGAGCTTTACTCCGACGTCAGTCCCCTGCTGGGCAAGATCAATGAGACCACGGTAAAGCTCGGGCTGGGGCTGCCCTTGCTGTTCGCCATGCTGTACGCGGCGCTGTTCCTGATCGTGCGCCGCGCCGACCGCATCCTCCAACGCCAGTACGTCGACCTGGAGCATGAAATCGGCGAGCGAAGGCGGGCGCAGGAGGAGATCCACAAGGCCCGCGAAGATCTGGAAAACCGGGTTGAGCAACGGACCCGGCAATTGACCTTCGAGATCTCGGAACACAAAAACACTGAACGCGAACTCATCAACGCCAAGGAAAAGGCCGTGCTGGCCAACCGCGCCAAGAGCGAATTCCTGGCCACCATGAGCCATGAGTTGCGCACGCCCTTGAACGCCATCATCGGCTTTTCGCAAATGATGAAGGATGAACTGTTTGGCCCGCTGAAAAACGACAGTTATAAAGGCTACGCCACCGATATCCACGCCTCGGGCGAACACCTGCTCGGCCTCATCGTCGACATCCTGGACATCTCGGCGATCGAAACCGGGCAGTTGGAAATGCTCAAGGAAGAGGTGGACTTGGCGAAAGCCGCAACGGCCTCCATCCGTTTGGTGTACGCCCAGGCGAAAAAAGGCGGGGTGCGGCTTTCTTCCGTCATCGCCGACGACTTGCCGACGCTTATCGCCGAAGAGCGCCACATCAAGCAGGTGCTCGTCAACCTGCTGTCCAACGCCGTAAAGTTCACGCCCGAGGGCGGCTCCGTCACCCTGGACGTGCGTTTGGATAAGGGAGGAGCGGCGCGGTTCACCATCACCGACACCGGCATTGGGATGGATGAGACGGGGATCGAGATCGCCTTCAAGCCGTTCAGTCAGGTGGACAGCGCCCTCTCCAGAAAATACGAAGGCTCGGGCCTGGGCCTGCCGCTGGCGAGGGGATTGGTGGAATCCCTCGGCGGCGTCCTTGAGCTTGAGAGCAAGCCGGGCGTCGGAACCAAGGTGAGCGTCCATTTGCCCCCAAGGGCGCGGTAAGAGGCGCGGCAGGAGGCGCATCGCCAGTAGCGCGCGTCCCAAAATGCATTTAAGGTGCGGCGGCATCGAAGATAATGGGAAGACCGTCATGGCGCAGCGCAAGGGGGAAGGGAAAACCAGAAATGGACGCCCTTTGGGCGCCGCCCGCCAAGCGCCGGCTTACGCCGCCATTGATCTCGGGTCAAGCAACTGCCGCATGTTGATGGCCAAGCCCTCGCACGGAGGCTTCAACGTCGTCGGATCGTTCTCGCGCATTGTCCGTCTGGCGGAGGGCCTGTCCGATCACGGGCGCCTCGGCGACGCCGCCATGAATCGCACCATTGACGCCCTCAAAGTTTGCGCCGGCAAGATCGGGCAATGGAAAGCGCCCAAAATCCGCGCCGTCGCCACCGAAGCCTGCCGGCGCGCCGCCAACAGGCGGGAGTTCACGGCGCGCGTCAAGGCGGAAACCGGGATCGTCGTCGAGACCATTTCCGCGGAGAGGGAATCGAAATTAACGGTGGCCGGTTGCGCGCCCCTTTTGAACGGCGGTGCGCCATACGCCTTGATCTTTGACATCGGCGGCGGCAGCACCGAGTTGATGTGGGTCGAAACGGCGCCCGGAAAAGCGCCCCGGCTGCTCGACGCGTTGTCCATCCCTTTCGGCGTGGTGGCGTTGGCGGAGCGTTTCGGCGACGACGCCATCTCGGCGGAAGACTACGCGCACATGATGCATATCCCCGATGAGTCTTTAAGCGCCTTCGACGCCAAGCACGCCATTTCCAGGAAAATCGCCGAGGACAAGGTTCGCGCGCTTGGCACGTCGGGCACCGTCACCATGCTCGGCGGGATTTATCTGGACCTTCCACGTTACAATCGCGCCAAGGTGGACGGCCTCGACATGGACACGGCGGGCGTCCTCGCCAACGCCGCCCGCCTCGCCCGCATGACTTGCAAGGAGCGCGCCGCCATTTCCTGCATCGGCCGTGCGCGCGCCGAATTAGCGGTGGGGGGCTGCGCCTTCCTTGAAGCCATTCTCAGGCGCTGGCCGGTCAGAAAATTACGGGCCGCCGACCGCGGCATCCGCGAGGGCTTGCTGCTCTCCATGATGTCCGAGGACGGCGCCCTCTCAACGGACGCCGGCTAATGAGCAAAAGCCCTGGGAGCAAAAGCCCAGGGGGGGGCGGACGGAGACTCAAGACCCGGGTCAAGACCGCCAAGGGACGCAAGATATCGTCCACCCGCTGGCTCAAGCGCCAGCTCAACGATCCCTACGTCGCCGAGGCCGGCAAGCGGGGCCTTCGCTCCCGCGCCGCCTTCAAGTTGATGGAGCTGGACGCTCGCTTCCATTTCCTCAAGCCCGGCGCAAGGGTGGTGGACCTGGGCGCGGCGCCTGGCGGCTGGACCCAGGTGGCGGCGGAGCGCGTCAAGGCCGGCGACGGGGAGGGGCGGGTCATCGCCCTTGACGTCAGCGGCATGGCGCCGGTGAAGGGGGCCCGGACGCTGATGCGCGACTTCCTCGACGCCGACGTCCCTGATTTGATCAGGCAGGCCCTTGAAGGCCCGGCGGACGTGGTTCTTTCCGACATGGCGGCGCCGGCGACCGGGCATGCCGCCACCGATCACCTGAGGATCATGGCGCTCAGCGAAGCGGCGTTCGACTTCGCCCGGGAAACCCTGGCCGGCGGCGGCGCCTTCGTCTGCAAGGTCCTGCAAGGGGGCGCCGAGCAGCGGCTGCTCGCCAAAATAAAACGCCTGTTCAAAACCGTGCGCCACGCCAAGCCCCCCGCCAGCCGCGCCGATTCAGCCGAGGTCTATCTGGTGGCGACTGGCTTCAAGGGAGAATAGCGGCCCGCCCCTTGATTCAAGAGCTCGATTGAGAGTAAAGGTTTGTTGGTGCGCCTCGTCCCCTTCGTCTAGAGGCCTAGGACACCGGCCTCTCACGCCGGCAACACGGGTTCGAATCCCGTAGGGGACGCCATTTTTCCGCCTTATTCTTCGCGTCTTTTATCCTATGTTTTTTTCGCGGCCCTTATGGAGGCGTTATTGCCGGACTTAACGTAAACATCAAGCGCTCTTGACCCCGCGTCATGGTCAAATTCGATTCCCCTAGCGTAATTTCAAATTCCATTTGATAATTTCAAATAACCTAATACAATGATGGTTAATAACTAATAATCGCAATTTAATTTGGTCACCCGTCTCCTCATCATGGGCCTGGGGAGGGGCAAAATGTTAGCGGCCCTGAAAACAGAGGAGGATTAAGAATGATTAAGTTACCAATTTGGCGGACTTTCGCCATTGGAGTTTTGGCTCTTTCGATCTTCGCTTGGACCGGAACAGTCAAGGCTGCTGAATGGGCGAATCCTGGTCTGCTGTTGTCTGCGAAAGACCTGAAAAAGAACATCGGCAAGGCGGATTGGGCTGTCGTCGACTGCAGAGGCCTGAAGGACTACGCCAAGGGCCATATCCCCGGCGCCATTAGCCTCGGCAAACGGTGCAAGAAAGCACTCAGAGACGCCACCGCAAGAGCTTGGCGGGACATCGGTAAGTACGAAAAACTGCTTGGCAAGGCGGGCATCGGCAACAGCACCCATGTGGTCTTCTATTATGACGGCCTTAAAACCATAACCGACGCCACGGTTGGGTTCTGGATTCTCGAATATCTCGGCCACGACAAGACCCATGTCCTCAACGGCGGCCTTGACGCATGGCGCAAGGCGGGCAACCGTCTCGACGCCAAGCCGACCATCAGAAAAGCGGCCACCTTCAAGGCTAAGGTGAAATCCAGCCGTTATGCCGAAACCTCTGAGATTTTGAAGATCGCGACTGGAAAATCCAAAGCGCAGCTCATCGATTCCCGCACCTCCGGCGAGTTCAAGGGAAAAGACATGCGGGCCATGCGCGGCGGACACGTTCCCAACGTGAGCATCAATGTCTCGCATCTGGACACCCTGAAACAGGCCAAGGATAAGAAGTCTGGAAAGATGAAGCCGACCGCTTATTTCGACGCCGACGTGGTGGGAAAGAAGTTCGCGTCCCTGGACAAGAGCAAGCGCACCATCGGCTACTGCCAGACGGGCACCCGCTCGACCATGACCTACCTGCAACTCAGGCTGCTCGGATTCAAAGACCCCGCGAACTGGGATGAATCATGGCGCGTCTGGGGCTCCCAGCTGCAATATCCCGTTGCTGGCGAGCAGTGGTACAACTTCGGCAAAGTCAACAAGACTCTCAAGAAGCTCAAGAAAAAGGTCAAGGCGCTCGAGGCGGCCTCCAAGAAGTAGCCGTAGACCGCGCTTCAACGACCCAAGGCGTAACTTGGGCCAGACCGGGATCTTAAAATCCCGGTCTGGCCTAGCCTTGGACATGCTTTCCCCCCGCCCGTATTTTAAGACTAAGTTTGAGAAACGGGCGGGGTGTGAGCGCACAACGCTGGAGAGGACTTAAACATGACGAAACAAATTGCCGTGCTCGTCACCGGCGAGCCGGGCGAACCCTTGAGAATGTCGCTGGGTTTGACTCTCATGGATGACGCCGTCCATGTTTACCTCGTCGACAATAAATTCGACTTGAGCGAGGCCGATTCCAGCAACATCGAGATGATGAAGGATTTGGATGTCGAGTTCTTCTCCAACAATCAGGAAAACGGTGACGCGGAGCATGTCTCCACCGAGGAGATGGCGCTGAAGTTGACCGATTACGATCATGTCATCGCCTATTGAACATTGCCGCCGCTAAGAAGGATCTAAGAAGATGAAGCTGGGAATACTGGTGAACACGGACAAGCACCTCGGGCACATCCGGGGGCTCGCCGCCGCCGCCGCGGCAAAGGATCACGAAGTCATGATTTTCGCCATGGACCAAGGCGTCCGGCTGCTCGAAAACGCCTCCTTCAGCGAACTGGCCGAGCGCGGCGGCGTCTCCATCACCATCTGCGACCACAGCGCCGAAATGCAGGGAGTCGCCACCGAAGGAATCTCCAAGGCGATTACCTGCTCCGGACAGTTCGAAAACGCCATGATGGTCAACAAGGCCGACAAATTAATCGTTCTCTAGATCGGATGGAAACCACTTAAACCATGAAACTACTCCATATCCTTAACGACGGCCCCGGCGAACTGTCCACCCGGATCATCGAAGCCCAGTCCCCGGACAACGAAGTCGAGGTCATCGACCTATCCAGGGAAGATATTTCCCATGACGCCGTCATCGACGCCATTTTCTCGAGCGACAAGGTGTTTTCGTGGTAGCAGGGACCGTCCGCTAATCACGCCGCGCCACCATAAGCCGGGTGAGGACAACCGGGGCCTCCTGACCGTCCTGATTTCCCTACTTACGCTGACCACGTTTGTTGGCCTTTTCGTCTTCCGTTCCCTCGACGACAACCGCTTGACCAGTTGGTGGTGGACGTTCGCCGGGACCGATATCTTCTCCGTTTTCCTTGTCTTGACCGCCGGCATCGTTGCCGCCTACGCGGTTTCAAGAATTTCCTTTCCCAGGCGCGGGCGGGCGGCGATGCTGTTCGTCGCCTCGTTCGCGGCCGCCGCGCTCTTCTGGGGGGAGCCCGAGGTCATCATCGACGCCGCCAGGTATTTCATGCAGGCCAAGCATCTGGAATTGTACGGCCCCGGTTATTTCTTCGGGGAGTGGGGCAAGGGCGTCGCGGCGTGGACAGACCTCCCTCTGGTCCCTTTCCTTCAGGGGCTGGTCCTCACCCTGTTCGGCGAGACGCGGATCGCGGTGCAGGGGTTCACCACCCTTCTCTTTTCCGCGACCGTGGCCCTTACCTACCTGATCGGCAGGACCTTGTGGGACGAGATCACAGGCGCCGGCGCCGGTGCGCTTCTCCTCGCCATGCCCTATCTTCTCACCCAGCCTCCGCTGATGCTGGTCGACGTCCCGACCATGTTCTTTCTGACCCTGGCCGTGTACGCGACGATCAAGGGCGTTAGGGACGGCGGCGCGTTTTTCCTGGCGGCGGCGCCGGTGGCCATAACCCTCGCCTTGCTGTCCAAGTATTCCACCTGGGTGATGCTGAGCGTCGTTCCCGTCATTTTCCTTGTCCACCTGGACTTGGGACGGAGAACGGTTTTGCGCCGCGCCGCGATTATCTCGCTTGGAGCGCTGTTGCTCGCGGGCGCCGCCGTGTCGATGAAAGCCGGCGTTTTCGCCGATCAAATAAAATTACTGTGGAGCTATCAGGTTCCCGGGCTGGCGCGGTGGGGAGAGAGCCATGCGTCCACGTTTCTCTTCCAGATACATCCCTTCGTCACCGGGGCGGCGATTTTTTCCATTTTCGCCGCCGTCGCTAAAAGAGACGTCAAGTACGCGATCATCGGCTGGATGCTTTTTCTTATCATGGCGCTGGGCATCAGGCGGGCCAGGTACGCCCTCGTCACCTTTCCCATGCTGGCCCTGATGGCGGCCTATGGGCTGAGGCGGATCGCCGATGGCAAGACACGTAGGTTCATTATTTCCTGCGCCGTCGTCTCTTCGCTGGTGACGGCCCATTTCGGGTTCCTGCCATTCCTCAAGGGGACCAGCGCCGTCAACCTGATGCGGGCGGGCGAATACCTCGATTCCCTGGACGTGGAAAAGGCGGAAGTCATCACCCTGCCCCGGACGCGGTCGATCATCAATCCGGCCATTGCGGTTCCCATTCTCGATTTGTTTACCGGGAAACAAATCCTCCATCAGGGCAACTTGGAACCGCCCGCCCGCAACCTGATCGAGACATCGCCGTTGAGGTTCACTTGGGAGTTCAAGACCCCTCCCTATTTCGCGCCCGGCCCGGAGATTCCGGGTGACGATACGGCGCTGGTGGTGATCGCCAGCCGCGCCGGCCAACCGCTTCCCCCCCGGATCGCCCAAAGGCTCGCCGGCTACCGCCTGTCCAAGGAATTCGCCGTGACCGACAAGGTTTTCAAGTTCAAGACCATTGTCGGAGTCTACCTTCTCCCCTAGGCTGCGCATGTTTTTTCTCAATTTATTTATATATTTGCAATCCGTTATATTAGCTGTTATTCATCCGTCCTGAATTTCGTGTCCTTTAATTTTTCCAGAGAGACAGGCAAGATGGTGGCAGCAACAAAAAACGCCGTTAGTAACGGTGAAATAATGACCGACGACTTGAAAAAAAACCGCCGCTGGGCGTACGTGATAACGGCTTTTTTCGCCGCTGTCAGCATAGGGACCTTCTCCTACAACGAGTATTACGCTTACTTATCCGTCTACCTCTGGTTCGGGTTCATTTACGGAATGTGCCTCCAGTATGGGCGCTTCTGTTTCGCCTCGGCGTTTCGTGACCTCTTCGCTGTCGGCGTGCCCAGGATGGCCGTCGGCATTATGATCGCCACCGTGCTGTTCGCCTTGGTCGGCGCCTTCGTTACGGCGGCCGGCCTGAGCACCTTCCATCCCGCCCCGACCAGTTTCCATTCGGTGATCGCTGGTCTTTTCTTCGGCGTCGGGATGGTTTTCGCCGGCGGCTGCGCCTCGGGTTCTCTCTATAAGACCGGGGAAGGCAGCGGTTCGGCGCTGATTGTGGTGCTGTCGATCAGCGTC
>CAJXGZ010000071.1 GCA_913053795.1 uncultured Rhodospirillales bacterium
TACTATAAAGTTAAAAACCAATTGAATATAACTTTGTAAAATTTTAATAATGAAGATAGCTCTATAGCTGGCTTTAGGAATGCCCTATCACTCCATTTCACCTCCAATGCATAAGCGGGGTTCTGAGTGCCAGCGTGTAAAATAACATAATCAACTTCACCGGATTTCCAGCGGGCGTAATACGTAAATTTAAATGAAAGACCATGGGCCAACTGGCTGGCAATTGCCGTTTCCGTCATTAGTCCCATGGCTGGGTCATCCGGTCCGATGGCGCCAAACAGGGCGGTGCGAAGGCAGGGATTGGCAAGATAGACTTTGAAATGACTTAATCTTTTTAAGCGCCGGGCGTTCTGGTCCACCCGGTATAGCCTACGGATCAAGAACGCAGCCTCTAGATAATCCAGATATTTTTTCAGGGTATTCTTGGCGACATTCGATGATTTGGATAATTCATCAATGCTGATTTCCTGGCCTGTATTATAGGCTAGGGTGGTGAACAGGCGGTTTAGCTCCTGGGGGTCGCTGATGCCGTAAAGGCTGGGCAGGTCGCGCAGTAGAACCTTATCGATAATGTCATCGGCCACATAGCGCTCCATTCCCTCGCGCACGTCTTCTTTCAGCACGGCTTCGGGAAAGCCGCCGAAGTTCAGGTAGTGAATAAATTCGTTGTTCAATGCATTGATGTCTTTAGCGTTTAATTTTTCATCAAACAACTCATCCTCAACCCCTCGAAATCTTAGAAACTCAGCAAAGGTCAGGGGCGGCAGGATGAAATCCGTAAAGCGTCCGGCGCCGGATTCACGGCTTTTCATTTTAAGGGCGGCGGCGGCCGAGCCGGAGGCGCAAAACTCAACGGAATGATAGGAATCCACCAGGGACTTTAGGTGAATCTCCCAATCCTTGTGGTACTGGATTTCGTCGTAGAAGACGTAGAGCTTTGAATCCCGATTGTGACGGTGCAGCTCCATAAAAAAAGTGAGCAGCTTTTCAAGCCAAACGCCTGTGTAGATGGGGGTGTCTATGGACATATAAAGGATATTCCGGGCCGGGACCTTCTTGTCCAATAGTCTTTGGACGGCTTGGTGGATCATCACCGTCTTGCCGACGCGGCGCGGCCCCATCATGACCACCGCCCGCCGCACGTCCGTTTCGGCCAGCAATTTGTAGAAACCGTCGAAATAGGCGCGGCGTGGCAAATCGGTAAAGCGACGGTCAGCCTTGCCTGTTTCCCACCATGGATTATCCAAAGCGAGGCGTTTTTTGACTTCAATTTCAGTAACTTGCTGCATGTCTACAGTTTCAATCAATCATTTGACCGAAATAAAATATAGCAGCGCATTCAGTTTCAGTCAACAAATTGATCGAAATTGTTTTTATCGGGTTCCAAGGGCCGTCGGCCCTTGGCGGGGATCGAAGGGGCGGCGCCCCTTGTTTCTCTCGGCAACGGAACAACCAATGCTCCATCAATCCAGCAATTCCCGCACCCGTTTTTTCAATTCAGGAATGGTTTCGTTTTCGAACCAAGGATTCTTTTTCAGCCAGCCCGTGTTGCGCCAGCTTGGGTGGGGCAAAACCATGTATTGGGGCGAATAGCCGCGCCAGGCCCGGACCGTTTCGGTCATCGTCTTTTTGCGCGAAGGCCCCAGATAAAATTTCTGGGCGTAAGAGCCCACCAACAAGGTCAATTCGATGTTGGTCAGCATCTTTCGCACCCGCCCGTGCCAGAGGGGGGCGCATTCCGGCCTCGGAGGCAGGTCGCCGCCGTGCTTATCGTGCCCCGGGAAGCACAGCCCCATGGGCATGACGGCGAGGCGCGAGACGTCATAAAAAGCCTCCCGGTCGAGGCCCAGCCAGTCCCGAAGCCGGTCGCCCGAGGGATCGTTCCAGGGAATCCCCGTTGCGTGCACCCGCGTCCCCGGCGCCTGCCCGACGATCAGCAGCCGCGACGTCGCCGAGGCGCTGAGGACGGGACGGGGCTCGATGCGCTCAGCGCAAACCCGGCAAGCGCGGGCTTTGCTGAGCAGGGTTTCGAGGGGGGCGTCCATTTATCCCCCATTTATCCGATAATCGCCGGTTTGATGTCTGTGTGGGAGAAGCCTTCGCCCTTGAACAGCAGGGGTTCGCCCATGGATTTGGCGAGGGCGTAGGCGGCGCAGTCGCTAAAGGTCAATTTTGCCGGATGGTCCGAGTCCTTGCCGAAGGCCTCATAGGCCCTGTGCGCCAGCACCGCCTGTTCTTCGTCGAAGGGGATGATTTTGATGTCGGCCTTCAAAAGCAAAAGCTCGAATTCCCTGAGCATGGACTCCATGAACTTGCGCCCGAGCGCGATTCGGCATTCGTAGACATTGAGGGCCGACATGCTGCGTTCGCTGAAGTTCACGATGGTCATTCTGATCCGCCGCGCCTCGGGCTCGTTGACGAGAAATGCAATAACCGCGGAGGCGTCAATGACCATCAGCCGAGGATTTCATCAATGGGCCTGTGGTCACGGCAAGGAATGCGCGACGCCCGCTCCTGAATGGCCCGAAGCTCTTCACGAAGGGCGGACGTCTTCTTGTTCTTGCGCCGGCAGCGCTCAAGGCGCTCTGAAAGCGCCCGGGTGATGGCCTTGGTCAGGCTTTCGCCGGTCTCCTCCGCCAGCTCCCGCGCCAGCCGGTCGGCCTCCTCGGATTTAATGCTTAGGGCCATTTTTCCATCTTTCTATAAGATTGGGTGGAATTATAGAATACTAGGCCAAAAAAAGCAAGCGACGCCGTCTCACCACCCTTTTTCCAGCACCCGTTGGACGAAGGCGGGGACGATTTCTGAGGCCTGGCCGTAAATGGTTTCGGCGAATTGGGCGGACCCTTCGGAGGGCTCCAGGTTGAGCTCCACGGTGTGGGCGTCGGTGGTCATGCGCACGTGCTGGACGAAGCCCGCCGCCGGGTAAACGTTTCCCGACGTGCCGATGGAGACGAACAGGCCGCAAAGCTCCAGGGCCTGATGAATTTCCTCCATGTAAATGGGCATTTCGCCGAACCACACCACATGGGGCCTGAGGCCCCCCGTGCGTGCGCAGGTCTGGCATTCCATGGAAACGTCGAGATCGTCCGCCCACGCAAAAACGTCGCCGCAGTGGGCGCACCTGGCTTTCATGAGCTCGCCGTGCATGTGCAGCACGTTGGCGCCTCCCGCCGCTTCGTGGAGGTTATCCACGTTTTGGGTGACCACCAGCACCCGGCCGGGCCATTCCGCCTCCAGGCGGGCCAGAGCCTTGTGTCCGGCGTTGGGCTTGACGCCGCTCATTCCCAGGGCGTTTCGCCGCATGTTGTAGAAGTCGTGGACGCGGCCGGGATCGCGGGCGAAGGCCTCGGGCGTCGCCACGTCCTCAATGCGAACCTTGGACCAGATTCCGTCTTCGTCGCGGAAGGTGTCGAGGCCGGATTCCTTGGAGATGCCGGCGCCGGTCAGCACAACGATGTTTTGATTTGGATTCAGGATCGCGACTCCTTTTTTTGGCGGCTTCGCCGCCTTATTGCGTTCAAGCGCCACGCAGGCTGCGCTCCCGCTTGCCCGGCGGCGTTGCCGCCATTTTACATTCACGCTCCGTTTTATTTGGCGGCTCCCCTTGCCCCGCGGCTCCAGGGCCATGATAATCCGGAAAACCACTGTTCTGTACTAGCTATGGAGATCGCCTTGGTCAACGTTCTGTTCGTCTGTTTGGGCAACATCTGCCGCTCGCCCAGCGCCGAAGGGGTGTTCAGCGCCCTGGCGGCGCGCGAGGGGCTCAGCGGCGTTATCGGCGTCGATTCGGCGGGGACCGCCGCCTATCATGCGGGCGAGCCTCCCGACCGCCGGGCCCAGGAGGCGGCGCTCCGTCGCGGCGTTGATCTCAGCCGTCAGTGCGCCCGCAAGGCGGCGTCAAGCGATTTCGCCAAATTCGACTACGTGATGGCCATGGACCGGGAGAACCACCGCAACCTGCAAGCCATTTGCCCGGCCGGACAGGAGCATAAACTGTTCATGTTCCTTGATTTCGCGCCCGAGTCGGGCCACAGGGACGTGCCCGACCCCTACTATGGCGGCGGACAGGGCTTCGAGATGGTTCTCAATTTGATTGAGGAGGCGTCGGCCGGTCTGCTTCGGCATATCCGTGAAAAACACGGTCTTTAGACATGCGCGGGGACCTTGAAAGCAAGATCGAAAAGGCGGCGGGCGCAAGACCCGTCCGATTCGCCGCCATGGGCGGCGGCTGCATCGCCGACGTCAAGCGGGTGGATTTGGCGGACGGCCGGGAGCTGGTGGCGAAACTGGGCGGCCAAGGCAGCGGCCTCGGCCTGGAAGGGATCATGCTTGCTTATCTGGCGGAGCATTCGCGGCTGCCGGTTCCTGAGGTCCTGCATGCGGACGATGAATTGCTGCTGATGACCTGTCTTGAGGCCGGGGGCGGGCTTGGGGCTCAGGTTCAGGTCGACGCCGCCGAGCTTGTGGCCGGCCTGCATGGCGTCCATGCCGAAAAATTCGGTTTTGAGCGGGACACGGTCATCGGCGGCCTCAGCCAGCCCAATCCGTGGACCACCGGCTGGCTTGAGTTTTTCCGCGATCACAGGCTGCTCTACATGGGCGGACAGGCCCGGGAGTCGGGGCGGCTGCCCGGGAAAACCCTGGACCGTTTGGAGACCTTGGCCGGGCGGCTGGAACGCTGGATCGACGGCGGTTGCAAGCCGTCGCTGATTCACGGCGACATGTGGACGGGCAACGTGCTGAGCGACGGCCGTAAGATCACGGGTTTCGTCGACCCCGCCGTCTATTACGCCGATCCCGAGATTGAACTGGCCTTCACCACCCTGTTCGGAACCTTCGGCGATGCGTTTTTCAGCCGCTACAACGAAATCCGCCCCATCAAGCCCGGCTTTTTCGAGGCCCGCCGGGATCTTTACAATCTCTATCCCCTGCTGGTGCATGTGCGCCTGTTCGGCGGCCACTACGTCGGCTCGGTGGAGCGCTCGCTCAGCCAATTTGGTGTTTGATTCCGGCCGCCAAGCCAAACAGACCGGTTGGCATCAAATATTTTTGTTTCGCCTACGTGGCGGTCAATGTGATTCTAAAATCAAGGACAACGGGACGTTTGTTCAGAGACTGAAAGAAGCGCAGGCGCCGCTGGAAAACCTCTCGGCATCGAAACGAAATGTGGGTCAAGATTAGTGCGGCTCGAAGCGCGGATCATTTAAAAAGCTTGTTTGATTAGCGTTCATGGGGGCGCAACCGGTTACGAAAGGAGTTATTTGAAGCCGAAAAGACAGTGTTGGCCGCCCCATGCGGCGGCGCCGCCGCCAGCAAAACCGTAATTCCGTTATTCCAGTGGCCCGCTAATCCAGGGGATAGGTGGTCAGAATCTGATAATCGGCCCCGGCATGGCTTAGGTGGCTTTGGAACAGGGCGAAGGATTGGATCTGGAAGGGGGCGAGGGAAAAGCCGTTGTTGGCCTCCAGGTAGGGCCCCACTTTGCTCGCCGCGCCGCGCTTGAAGCGGGCCAGGGTCACGTGGGGCGTGAATTTGCGGCCTTCGGGCGGTAGCCCTGCGCGGACCACGGCGGATTCCACCTTTTCATGGATGTGGTCCAGGGGCTGGCTTCGTTCGACGCCGGCCCACAGCGCCCGCATCCTTCGGCCCGAGCCGAAATGGCCGACGCCGACGAGCGTTAATTGAAAAGCCGGGGATCTTATGCTGGCGAGCGCCAAGTCGATGTCCTCGGCCTGGCCGTTGTCGACGTCGCCGATAAAGCGCAGAGTCAGGTGAAGGTTCTTGGGCGCCACCCAGCGGGCGCCGGGCGCGCCCGACTGCAACGAAGCCAAGGACTCTCGCGCCATATGGGGAAGCGGCAGGCCGACGAAAAGACGCATGGCTAGCCTATAGAAACAGCACAAGCACGCCCGTATACGAATACAGGCGGTTGTTGGAAATCTCGCCGCTGGCGTAGAAGCCGACCAGGGGGAAGTCGCCGAGATGCTGGCGGATCAGCGCCATTTCCCCGTTTTCCCCGCCGAACATGAAGGGGCCCCGCGCGGTGCACGAGAAATAAACGCCGCCCCTCGGCTTGCCGGAGACGCGCCCTTTCATCCGGTTCAGCATGGCGCAAAGATCCTTTCTGGCGCTGTCGGCGTCGCGGCGCACGAACATGATGCGCTCGCCGGGCTGTACGTCGCTGCCGATGGCCAGCCATCCGCGGGTGGAATCGATGCCGAGAAGGTTGCGCACCATGTAATCCCCGGTGTCCGAGCCTTCGATGGGGATGGCCGCGTGAATGACGCCGGGAACCTTGCTCAGATCGTCGCCGATAATGCCGGCCACGTCTTCGCGAAAGACATCCAGCGCGCGCCGTCCGTCGAGGCCGATGAGGACGTTGTCCAGGCAATCGGAGATGACATGGCCTTCGGCGATGGGCGCACAGCCCTGGCTGAGGCCGGTGATGACATCCACCTCGGGCGCGAACAGGGCGCCGGAGACGCCGCCGCCGGTGACCCGCCCGGCCACTTGGTAGCTGTGCTCGGCGCTGGATGAGGATATGCCGCCCACCAGAAAGCCCGAGAAAGAGTCCGCAAGCTCGGCGATCAGCGCACCCGTGTCTTCGTTGTTGGGGTCGCCGTGGACGATGCCGAACATGGGCGAGGCCCTCTTGATCCATTCGTTGGCGTGGCTGGAGAGCTCGTCAATGCTTTCCGAGATGGAGGGAAACACGCATACGGCGTCCTCGGGCAAGGTGGCCGCCATCACCGCCATGGCCGGCTGGCCGAAATAGGTCTTGCCGCCGGCGCAAATTCCCAAGGCGGCGCTGCCGATCCAACAGCCGATGCCGGTCTTTTGACGCAAATAGGTGAGAATGGAGGAAAAGTCGTCAACCAGTTCATCGGTGATGTAAACGAAACCCAGGTTCGCCCCCTCGGCTTCCGCGCCCAAGCCATCGGCGCACGCCTTTGCGGCATGGGCCCAATCCTCGGCGAATGCGTGGGCGACCTTAAACGGCGTCATCGGGACGTTTCCTGTATCACACCTTAATTATATAAGCATCCATGGCGCGGCCCAATAGGAGACTTGCATATTGATTTCCGCCACGGTCATGCCATATTAGACGTGAATGATTACGAAAGAGAAGCTCAACCCCTTTTTACAGTAAGGAAAAATTCCATGGCTTTTGGACCTGACAATCGGTTTAAGTTGCGCGCCGGGCGGATGACCGGCGCCCAGGCCTATGACGCCGGGATTGATGTCGGCCTGCGCAAGTACATGCTTGGCGTTTACAACTATATGGCCTCGGGCTTGGCATTGACCGGCATCGTCGCCCTTGGCGTATTCTCGTCCGAGACCGCCCTTCAGTTGATTTTCGGCACCGGCCTTGTTTGGGTCGTCATGCTGGCGCCGCTGGCCTTTATCCTGGTTCTGTCCTTCGGCGTGCACAAGATGAAGGCGTCGACGCTGCAAATGATTTTCTGGGCCTTTTGCGCGGTCATGGGCATGTCCATGGCCTCCATCTTCATTCAGTACACGGGCGCAAGCATCGCCAGGGTGTTTTTCATCACGGCGGGCACCTTCGCCGGCATGAGCCTTTACGGCTACACCACCAAACGCGATCTTTCCGGCTTCGGCTCGTTCCTGATCATGGGGCTGATTGGAATCATCATCGCCAGCGTGGTCAACATCTTCCTGCAAAGCTCGGCCATGCAATTCGTGATCTCGGTGGTTGGCGTTCTGGTGTTCGTCGGGTTTACCGCTTACGACACCCAGCGCATCAAAAGCATCTACCGGGAATCCGATAGTTCGGAGACTCAAAGCAAGAAAATCATCATGGGAGCGGTGTCGCTTTACCTCGACTTCGTCAACCTGTTCATGATGCTGTTGCAGTTGTTCGGGGCTCGCCGCTAAAAGCTTAAGAAAGCGCAACGTTTTTTTAAAGCGCCCGGGGGCTTGCCGCTTCCGGGCGCTTTTTCATCTTAGGCGCCCCAGCGCAAGCGCTCCATGGCGGCGTTGAGCTGGCTCATGCGGTCATGGTCGCCCAGATCGCCGTCGGGATGGTGGACGGTGGCGAGGGCGCGGAAACGCACCCTCAGGGTTTTTTGGCCGGGGATGGCGGCGGGGGGAAAACCGAGGACATGAAGGGCGTCCTCGCGAGTCTTGACGCCGTCGGGGAGGGGATCGAAGGAAAGCGCCGATACCATGGCGCGCAGTCTTTCCATCTCTTCACGGGCCATCTCTTCGCGGATGAGCTCCGTTTCAGCTTCGCTTTTTTTCACCGCCGCGCTGGCGTCATCCAGGCGCACCGTCCGCTCTCCCCGGTCCATGGCCAGGGCGAGACCGAGCGCCTTGCGGATGGTTTCGATGTCGAAACCCGGCGCCATGCGAACCTGAAGGCGCGGCTTGCGCCGCCAAGGCTTCCCCTTGGCCGTTCCTGATTTGAGGATAATCGTTTCACGGTCCCTCGGCTTGGGCGGTCCGGGGTCGGGAAAGGCGTCAATCTCCTCTTTGGGTATCATTAACACCACCGAACGAGCCAGGTCGGCCGCGTTGGCGCCGGCGCGCTTGGCGAGCGCCGTCACCGCGTCGCGGAAATCGGTGGCGCAAGGGATGGTGTAGGAGTGTTTTATGACGGGATCGGTCATGACCGGGGGATTGCCGCGCCTCTGAAAAACATGAAAACCATCAAACCCATAATTAGTATTGAAAACGAAATAAGCCCACTATATCTAGGATGAAACGAGATTCGCTTATTTATTGAGTCCGTCAATGGCGGTTTGGGGCGTTTCGGGATGCGCTCTTTGCGCCTTACGCGCCAAGGGGCCAAAAGCGGCGCCTTCTCGCTTATCTTTGGCCCATTAGGCCTGGTTGCCGCGATTGCGTCAACTACATATGGCGTTATTTATTGGGAAAATAAAGCCATTTCCTAAAATTTTATTAATATAGAAAATCGAGGAAAAAGTGATCGTAGGCAACATATTGAAATATTAGATAAATTTTGAACATCTTTTGGGCTGGGGTTCGCCTGAAATTAGGACAGAAAGACTTTTAAGGGAGGCTTTGGCGCATCATATGGGTGGAATCCGGCCGCCTTTATGGTCTCAAATCAGCCTCGGACCGAATCTTGTTAAGAAACAGATATGACTCGAAAAACATTTATTCGCCCCGCCGCCAAGACCATGGCGCGCGGGCCGGGCCGTTGGGCGCGAGGGCGCGGACGGGGTTTTCAGGCCCAATAAAATCCTTCAGCATTGATAACGCAAACGGTTCAATTTTTTCGCCGCCGCCACGCCTCTTTTTCGCTCCACTGGGACATTCGTCATGGGCGGAAAGACGCCCCGCCCAATCCGTTTCGAACGCCCAATGGCGTTGGCGTGAACCGGAAGCTATGGTGCCGCGTGGGTGACTTGAACACCCGACCCCCGCATTACGAATGCGATGCTCTACCAACTGAGCTAAGGC
>CAJXGZ010000072.1 GCA_913053795.1 uncultured Rhodospirillales bacterium
TGAACCGGGGCATGTGATCGGCCGTGTATTGGATGACGTCGGCGGCGATGCGCATGGATGGCTCCGGCGGATAGATATAGGTGTTGCGGACCAGATACTCCTTGAGGATGTCGTTCTGAATAGTGCCGGTCAGCTTTTCTAAGGCGACCCCCTGTTCCTCGGCGGCGACCATATAGCCCGCCAATACGGGCAGAACAGCGCCGTTCATGGTCATGGAAACGCTCATTTGGTCAAGGGGAACGCCGTCGAACAGAATTTTCATGTCCTCGACGGAATCAACGGCCACCCCGGCCTTGCCCACATCGCCGATGACGCGGGGATGGTCGGAATCGAACCCACGATGCGTGGCCAAATCAAAGGCCACCGACAAGCCTTTCTGTCCGGCGGCCAAATTTTCCCGATAAAAGGCGCCTGACTCCTCGGCCGTGGAAAAGCCCGCGTACTGACGAACGGTCCAGGGGCGGTTGGTGTACATGGTCGCCCACGGACCCCGCAGGAAAGGCGCCAAACCGGGCAGGGACTCCACATGCTCCAGATTTTCCAGATCTTCGGCCGTATAGAGAGGCTTGACGGAGACGCCCTCCGGGGTCTCCCAAACCAGATCGTCAAGGCGTTTCCCCTTAAGCTCCGCCGCCGCCGTTTCTTTCCAATCCGCCAGGGATTTCTTGGGCGGTTTCGCCATGGCGCGTCCTTTGGCCTGCACTGGGGCCTCCAATGGAACGAGTATAACCGGTCATTCTTAATGTGGGGAGCCGCATTTGCTTCCGCAAATCAAGCTAGAGAGAGCAAAAATAATTATTTTTAACACAATATCTGGTATAATGCTTGCTGATCTGGGATAAATGTAGTAGAATCCATTTCCATTGAGACAGGACTTTTAACAACGCAAGTTGGCCAGGATTATATTATGTCAGTTGAATGGATACCCTCGCGCGTCAGCGCTCTTATCGCATTATGGGATGAAGGCATACCGGCCAGTGAAATCGGCCGCAGGCTGAATGTGACGAAAAACGCAATCGTCGGCAAAGTCCACCGGTTGGGATTGCCTAAGCGCCAGTCACCCATCTTGAAAAAGCCCGAGGAGTTCCCTGGAAAGACGGCTGTCATCGGAATGAAAAATCTGAGATTCGGGATGTGCAGCTGGCCGGAAGGCGACCCAAGCACGGATAATTTCAGTTTTTGCGGCCACCCGGCAGTTCCGGAAAAGCCTTATTGCGCCGAGCATTGCGCCAAGGCTTACATCACAACCTCGAAAAACAGAAAAGCGTCAAAAGCGGCGTAGAAGAAAGTTTTTATTCGCTTACAGTGGTGTTGGCGAGACTGTCCGCGGCTTTAGCGGAGTCCAGGAGCCCCCTTTCCTGAAGGTCCTTGGCGATCCTTATCAGACGCACAAAAGCGGAAACGTCAATGTCTTCGGGCTCGTCCTTTTTGAATTTATAGTTTAAGTCCTCGACAATCATCTTACGCAAACGTTCGCTCATATTGCTGTAGAACTTTTTCAGCAGTTCCTCATCCTCCTCAACCGTTTTCAGGAAGACGAGAATGTCGTCCTCTCTGGAGATTCCGATCACCTTCTGAATGCCAATATTATCCGCGCTTTTCATAAGGCGCATTAATTCCTTGGTTTTTCTCTCGGCGTTGTCGGCGCCGCCGTATATTGGAAGCATGATTTTGGTGATTTGCAGCAATAGGTCCTTGATGTTCTCCTCATCAAGAACGACCTCCGTTTCGTCGAATGAAAGGGTGTAGGCGCCCTCGGTAACGCTCTTGACGGAAATTTTCATCGGCAATCCAAAAGAATTATATTTTAATATTGTATCATTAAGCGGACGTTGAACAATATTAATGATGGGTCACGCCGGTTAGGACGGCTTGCGCCCGGCGGCGGCAGATTCCATATTTATTAGAAGCCCGTGGATCTTGGTTGGAGGACGCCGTGGCCGAACCCCTTTGGCGACCGTCTCCCGAACGCATCGCCCAGGCCAGCATTACCGAATTCATAAAATCCGTGAATGCGGGCTGGGGCGGGAATGTGCTGGTTGACGGCGACAAAATGCCCGGCGCCCAGTGGTTTCCGGACGCCCGCCTTAACTTCGCCAAAAATCTTTTAAGAAGGCGCGACGGATCCGAAGCCATCGTCTTTTGGGGCGAGGATAAAGTCAGGCGCCGCCTTACCCACGGCGAATTTTACGATCAAGTATCCGTCCTTGCGCAAGCCCTTGCAGACGTAGGCGTAGAACCGGGATTCCGTATAGCGGGCTACATCCCCAACATGCCCGAGGCGGCGTGCGCCATGCTGGCGGCGGTCTCCATCGGCGCCGTCTGGTCTTCATGCTCTCCCGATTTCGGCGTCCAGGGGGTCCTCGACCGCTTCCGCCAGATTGAGCCCAAGGTATTGTTCGCCGCCGAAGGTTATTACTACAACGGCAAAACCCATGATTGTTTGGACAAGCTGGCCGACATCGTCCGCCAATTGCCGGCGGCGGGGAAAACACCAAAAAAGGTAGTGATCCCCTACATGCGTCCGGCGCCCAATCTTGCCGGCATTCAAGGCGCGGTAATGATCGGCGATTTTGTCGCCGGCTTTGAGCCTGGGGATATCGCGTTTAAGCGCATGCCCTTTAAGGCTGATCACCTCAACCGGATCGCCGTTGGTCGCGGAAAGCTTTGATTTCGTCTACGCCAAGATCAAGGCGGACGTGCATCTGGCTTCCATCTCCGGCGGCGCCGACATCATCGGATGTTTCGTGCTTGGCGATCCCACGGCTCCCGTGTGGCGGGGCGAAATACAAACCCGCGGCTTAGGCATGGCGGTTGACGTTTTTTCGGATGACGGAAAACCGGTGCGCGAACAAAAGGGCGAATTGGTTTGCGTCAAACCGTTTCCGTCCATGCCGCTTGGGTTCTGGAACGATCCCGATGGCGCCAAATACCACGCCGCCTACTTTGACAAATTCCCCGGCGTTTGGACTCATGGCGACTACGTTGAGATGACGGCTCATAACGGCTTTGTCATTTATGGCCGCTCCGACGCCACCCTCAACCCCGGCGGCGTTCGCATCGGCGCCACCGAAATCTACCGCCAAGTGGAGCAGCTTGACCAAGTGGCGGAGAGCATCGTTGTCGGTCAGGACTGGGAAGGCGACGTGCGCATCGTGCTGTTTGTAAGGCTACGCCAGGAATTGACCCTGAACGACGAATTGATCGGCGAAATCAAAAGCCGCATCCGGGCTAACTGCTCGCCCCGCCATGTTCCGGCCAAGGTGATCCAAATCGCCGACATCCCCCTCACCAAAAGCGGCAAGATCACGGAATTGGCGGTGCGTGACGTCATCCATGGGCGTCCGGTCAGGAACAAGGAAGCGCTGGCCAACCCCGAAGCGCTGGAGTTGTTCAAAGACCTGGAAGAGCTGAGGCTGTAGGGTTTTTATCGCCCGATAACGCTACCAACCGCTTTGGCAATCCGGCGGATGAGGGCGATGGGAATTCGCCTTCGGCGGTCGCGATAGGCCGCCAGCGCATCAAGGCCTGTCTTCCGGTTGCGCTTCAAAAGGTGGTCCAGGTCTTCTGCTTCGATGAATTCCACCGGCCGCCCAGCCCGTTCTGCGGCGTCCAGTAGCAAGTCGGCGTCTTCGGCGAAGACCTGGACATCGGCGGTTCCCCGGACGACGATTAGTGGGCAGCTTGCTTGCGAGACGAAATCACAGGGATCGATGTGGATCACGCTTTTCAGGAATCTGCGTTTGTGCTTCATGGGAAGCAGTTTCTTGTCCACGTTATCCTCCGTCCACTCCCCGTCCAGCGCCAACGCATCCAAGAGAGCGCGGCGCATCCGTTGGGCTTCGGCGTTTGCCTCGTTGGATGACGGCGCATGTTCCTGGTTCCAGGCGGCTTGGCTATCGATGACTTGGCGGAGGGGGCGTCCGGGCGCGCTGAGCAGCAAGCAGGTCGAAATCTCGCTATGTTCGGCGGACAAGGAGAGGGCGACGGTCCCGCCCATGCTGTGACCGATAAGGAAGCGGGGCAGGTCATCGGCCCAGGACGGACCGTCCAGCCATTCCAACCAACGCTCGGCGTCACGGCAGAGGGTTGGGAAGTCGATGGCCCCTTCAGCTTCAACCGGGTTGCTGGCCCTTTGATCGAACTTCTCGTAGCGAACCGTGGCGATGCCCTGACGAGCCAAATCGTCCAAGAGTTGATGGTAGCCGATATCGATTGTCGATGTGATGCCGTGCCGCCCGTAGATGCCGGTGCCGCCAATGAAAACCCCAACGGCTGAAACAGGCTGGTGGAGGGGGCGGGCGACGGTCGCCTCGAATGCCTTGCCGTTTTCCTCGATCTTGACATCTTCGATGTTTAGATCGGCTGGCGGATGGTAGGCGTCTTGTTTCGGTTGCTTCTTAAACTTCCAATTTGGAAAGGGGCGCCCGCCACGCCGGATCACAAAGTCGGAGGATTCTGGTCGGACTTCGAGAATTTCGCCTTCGTCGTCCAGAACAAGAATTTCCCCAAGGCTGCTACGCAGGGTTCCGTCCGCCAATTCCAGGGTGTAATCGATGACTGCCCCGGTTTCCGGTATCAAGGTCCTGAAAGTATCGGGACGACGGCCCTTGAATTCCTTCCACCAGATGGCGAATAGCGGGATCATGTTGTCGCCTAGCGCAAAGTCGAGCGGTTGATCGAGGGGGATGTCCCCTTTTCCGTAATCCATCGCCCGGTCTGAAATATTGATTTCGGCGGTGTTCCCGAGGTCGCTCGTTATCTCGATCCTTCGGGGCTTACCATCCTTGGAAAAGGTGTAGAGGGATTTCATCCGCGATGGGCGCAGGCCGATCTGACGGACTTCGTTAAGCTTGAGCGCGCACTCAATGCGGAACGCCCGCTCCTCACCCTGGTCAATACTTCGGGCCCAGGCCGTCCCGCAAAGGGTTTCACCAAAGAAGATATCATAGGTTCGTTTCGTCATCCGGACAGGCCTTGATCTATCGAGAGGTTAAGCGGCGCACGGGGCTTTGCCCCGCAAGGCATTACCAAAATGGGGGCTGCCATCCAATTTTAGCCTAATCAGCGACCATATTAGTTTGCTATACATATTTTATATATTTTTTTACGATTTTCTATTAAGAAGAGATGCATGAGACGCCTTCCTGAAGTCGGTCTATCCTTCTTGCTGTTCCTTTTCATCCTTGCGACATCCGTTATGTCCGTGGCGGATGAGATGTCACCTTCGGATAAGATGTTTCAGTCGGTTAAGAAAGCGGCGGAGGATGGTTCCCCAGACACCTCTGTGGAAACGGAATTGGGGCTCATGCACTTCTACGGTGTTGGACGGCCCGTTGATTATCAAAAAGCGCGTCAGCATTTTAAGCGCGATTCCAAATCCATGACCGCGCGGTATTTGCTTGGGATCATCTATCGGGATGGCCTTGGCGTATCCCGCAATCCGGCCAAGGCTGAACATTGGCTTGAATCCGCCGCTAAATCCTGTTGGCCAACGGCCCCTTTGGAACTGGGCGTCATGCTCGCCAGGCAAGGGGCCGACTCCCTCGAAAAACAAGCAAAAGCGTTCAGATGGTTACTCATTCATGATGCGGTTGGAAGCCATGATCCCCGTCGATTTTTTTGGAACTTCCGGGCCACCCTTTCACCTCAATCCGTGGTCCAGGCAGAAAAGGAGGCCAAGGAATTTCTCCTCGACCGCCGTCGTTCCGGCTGTACATCTTGAAAGCAAACAACATCCTTTATGCGCGCTCCTGATACGGTACAGCTTTAATTTCTTCTTCAAGCTTCCTTATTTCGCCTACAAGTTGGCCAATGCTGAGAAGTTTTACATTGCGCCGGTTCGGGTCAGCCTCACGATTAATTTCTTCACGCAATCGTTTGATTTTTTCTTGAAGTTCATTGATCCGTGCTTGAAGTCTGTTGATCTTCTGAACTTGCCAAGGCCTGAGTGTTCCCAGCATGTTTTGAGCACTTTTTTGCTGCCCGAGCGCCTTGCCCAGCTTGTTGGCGGTCTCACCGCCCGGTTTCATGACGCCATCCTTGCGAAGGCCATGATCCTTTTGGAAGCTTTCAATTCCCTTGAACAGGGGCTCGTCAGGATATTTCGTCAAGCCATAGCTGGGAGTCTTATAGTAGCCCAAACCACCGAATGTCTTCTTCGCCCTCAGGGTGTCGTCCAAGTCTACATTGTAGGACCGTCCAAGGGTCTATTTAGCTTAAAAGGCTGGAACATTTCCGCCTCCTTATTCCAAATGTTATCGCCAAGCAGCCATCCATGCAGCGTCTTGCGCGCGCGGATGAATGCGAATTTAAAAAGCGCCGCCCTATTGAAACGGCGCAAAGTTAAACCAATGATTTTCGGAAAGTGTTATCCGCCGATCCCAGCGCCCCGATCCATGCGGTTTCGGGGTTATGCTAGAAGTTCACGGGCACTGTGGATCTGAATATATGCATTTAGATAAAGTGTATCAAGGAATAAATCCTAATATAGTTTATTTTTCCTTTTTATGGGGTTGTTGCAGATAATTTAGGGGAATATAGAGTACGTCCCAGCTGAAAAATTCATATGAGTCAGACTGTTAAGCTTCTTCAGCCTTCTTCAGCCTTCTTCAGCCTTCTTCTTCGGCCTGAACGCCGTCAGGAAATAGACAATGACCGAAATGCCGCTGAGCCAGTAGCCGATATCGCCGACGAAACTGGCGGCTAACAGCAAAAACAAACTAACGCCGATGGCCACCAGCGGGTAAACGTACAGCAAGGTCGCGTAAACGCCGCCGGCGTTAATGGCCAGCCCCACCGAAAGGAAAGGCGTCCACCCAAGCTTCGCAACGCCAATATCGTAGAAAAAAAAGCCGGCCAAAAGGGCCGCCGCGGCAACCACATGAATTTTGCGGTGGGCCAGAGGCGGCTCCTGAAGTTCTTCGGGCTGATCCTTGTTTTTTTCGCTCACCTTGTCCCTCTTAACCAATCATTTCACTCAAATGCATGCGCGTGCTGTTGAGCCGTGGGCGCCACAGGCCCCTGTCTTGCGCTTCGATCAAGCGTTCGATCATTTCCTTCAGCGCCGCCGGATTGTTGTCGTTAATGAAATCACGCACTCTCTTGTCTCCCAGATAAGCCTCGAACACGGCGTCAAAGTGATGGTCCTTGACGCAGCGCGCGGTGGCGGCGAAGGCGAACATGTAATCCACGGTCGCCGCCATCTCGAAGGCCCCTTTGTAGCCGTGCCGCATCACGCCCTCAATCCATTTTGGATTAACCACGCGGGCGCGCACGACGCGGGCCACCTCTTCCTCCAGAGTGCGTATCCTGGGAGTCTCGGCAAGCGCATGGTCATTGTGATAAACGGCGGGCTGGCTCCCTGACAAATGACGCACGGCGGCTGCGGCGCCGCCTTCGAACTGGTAATAGTCATCGGAATCCAGCACGTCATGCTCGCGGTTGTCCTGATTTTGCACCACCGCCTCCACATTCTTCAGCCGATCCTCGAACATGGAGTGGGCGGCCTCGCCTTCCGCCGCGGCGCCGTAGGCGTAACCGCCCCAGGCCACATAGGCGCGCGCCAAGTCGCCATCGTTCTCCCAGCCTTTTTCGTCGATCAACGCCTGCAGTCCGGCCCCATAAGCGCCCGGCTTGGAGCCAAAGACCCTGAACCCTGCGCGCCGCGCCGCCTCGGCCTCGGTCAGGCCCGAAGTCCGCAGTTCTTCGGCTTGCGCTTTAACATTGGCGGCCAAGGGATTCTCTTGATTCGGCTCTTCCAAAGCGGCGACGGCCCGCGCCGCCGAATCAAACAAATCGATAAGCCCGGGAAAAGCGTCGCGGAAAAAGCCCGAGACCCGAAGGGTCACATCGACGCGGGGACGGTCCAGCACGCCACAAGGCAATATCTCAAAGCCGGTCACCCGCCGGGACGCCGAATCCCAGGTGGGGCGCACACCCATCAGCGCCAGGCCTTGCGCGATATCATCGCCGCCGGTGCGCATGTTGCTGGTGCCCCATGCGGTGAGGGCCATGGTTTTGGGCCACGCCCCGTGTTCCTGCATGTGGCGCTCCACCAAAAGCGCGGCCGACTTCCAACCCAGGGTCCAGGCGGCGGGCGTTGGCGCCGTGCGGGTGTCCAGCGAATAGAAGTTGCGCCCCGTCGGCAGCACGTCGGGCCTTCCGCGGCTGGGCGCCCCGGAGGGTCCCGGCTCGACAAAGCGACCGGCCAAGCCTTTCAACAACCCCTCGATCTCGGCTGGACCCGAGGCCTCCACCGCCGGGCGGATAGTTTCCTCTAGTTCGCCGAGAACGGCTTTGGTTGCGGTCCATTTATCATCGGCTGGGCGCCTCCCGCTCACCAGATCGCTGACCAGCGCTTCCAGCCGCTCCACCGTATCGCCATGGGTGCGCCACGGCGCCTTTGCATCGAGAACAGCTGGCTTCGGCCCCTTCCAGGGCTCGCCCATTTCGCAATCCAAGGGATCGAAACCAAGACCGAGGTCAGTGGCCAGAGCCCTCGGCAAAGAGGCGTCTTTGGCGCCGGAGCCGCGCGGCGAACGGATCAGGGCCGCCAGCAAATCGGTAAGGAGCCGCCCCCTCGGGGTTTCGCCGAACACATGCAAACCGTCGCGAATTTGCATTTCCTTGAGTTCGCACAGGTAATTATCGAGTTTTTTCAAAGACTCGCCTTCGTCCTCTTTCCGTTTCATGCCGCAATCGGCGTCAAGGCCCGTAGCGTGACAAAGATCGAGGATTTGGGAGCGCAAAACCTTGATTCGGCGCGGGTCCACCCCCGCCGCCTCATAGTACTCGTCCACAAGCTGCTCAAGGTCCTTCAAGGGGCCATAGCTTTCGGCCCTGGTCAAAGGCGGCGTCAGATGGTCGACGATAACCGCCTGGGAGCGGCGCTTGGCCTGCGTTCCTTCTCCGGGATCGTTGACAATGAACGGGTAAAGGTGGGGCATGGGCCCCAGGGCCGCCTCGGGAAAACACCCGCCGGACAAAGCCACTCCCTTGCCGGGTAGCCATTCCAGGTTGCCGTGCTTACCCATGTGGACAACGGCGTGGGCGGCGAAACAGCCTCTCAGCCAAGCGTAAAAAGCAAGATACCCATGGGGCGGCGGCAGGTCGGGATCGTGATAGCTGGAGGCTGGATCGATGTTGTATCCCCGGGCCGGCTGAAGGCAAATGGCGGCGTTTCCGCAACGAAAAGCCGGAATTGCGAAAGCGCCGTTCAGAAAAAAGGCATCATCCCCGGGATCGCCCCAGCGTTCGCCAACCAAGCGGCGCACAGCGTCAGGCAAGGCTTTAAAAAAGGCGTTATAGTCTTCAAGGGACAGGGTCTCGGTGATTTTACGCTCCGGCAAGCTCTGGACGTCATTGGTGGGACCGGCGCTTAAACGTTCAACAAGCTCGGCGCCTGTGGCGGGAACGCCCG
>CAJXGZ010000073.1 GCA_913053795.1 uncultured Rhodospirillales bacterium
GCCATCAACCCTGTCTTTTTTTCTTTAACGGCCACCGACGCCCCCCAGAAAAAATACGGGGCCGCGCCCCATATTCTTACTTGGGGCTGGCTATCTCGTCTGTTCTTTTGTTTTCAAAAACCGCACGCCGGGCCAGTCCTTGACGACCTGGTCCATGCGCCAGGCATTTCTGGCCAGGAAGACCGGATGGCCGTCGTGGTCTTCGGCGATTTCCGTGCTGTTGGCCTTGATGAATTTCTTGATGGTTTGCGCTTCATCCGCCTCGATCCACCGGGCCGTATGGAGCGCGCTCGCCTCGAGCAGCGCCGGGACGTCGTATTCGGTGCGGATGCGGTCGGCCAAGACCTCGAACTGAAGGGCGCCGATGGCCCCGATGATCCATTCATTGCCGATCTGGGGCCTGAAAATCCGGGCCACCCCTTCCTCGGCCAATTGCCGCAAGGCGCGCCCCAGGTGCTTGGCGCGCATGGGGTCTTCGGGGCGGATGGTTTTCAAAAGCTCGGGCGCGAAGCTGGGGATTCCGGTGAATTTCAGGTCTTCCCCCTCGGTCAGCGCATCGCCGATGCGCAAAGAGCCGTGATTGGGAATGCCGATGATATCGCCGGCCCAGGCGTCTTCGGCGGTTGCGCGGTCCTGGGCGAGAAAGAGCAAGGGATTGTGGAGGTTGAACGGCTTGCCGCTGCGCACGTGATGCAGCTTCATCCCCCGTTTCAGGCGTCCCGATGAAAGGCGGAAAAAGGCGATGCGATCCCGATGCTTGGGGTCCATGTTCGCTTGAATCTTGAAAACGAAGCCGCTGACCTTCTCCTCGCCCGGCGACACAAGCCGCTCCTCGGTGGCGCGCGGGGTCGGCGGCGGGGCCATGGCGATCAGGCCCTTGAGCAATTCGCGCACCCCGAAGTTATTGATGGCGCTGCCGAAAAACACGGGGCTCAAATGGCCTTCCAGGAAAGTCCCAAGATCAAACTCTTGGCAAAGCCCCTTGGCCAGGGGGACCTCTTCGCGGAGTTTCTCGACGGCGCCGGCGGGCAACAGGGCGTCCAGCTTGGGATCGTCAAGGCCGGCGCACTCCTCTACATGGTCCTGGTCCGTCTTTCCCTTTTCCAGCAGAGCAAGCCGGTCGCCGAGGACATCGTAGCAGCCGAGAAAGTCCCGCCCCATGCCGATGGGCCAGCTGGCGGGCGTGACGTCGAGCGCCAGGGATTCCTCGATGTCCTCCAGCAGTTCGAAGGGATCGCGGCCGTCGCGGTCCATTTTGTTGATGAAGGTGATGATCGGGATGTCGCGCAAGCGGCAAACCTCGAAAAGTTTGCGCGTCTGGTTTTCGATGCCCTTGGCGGCGTCGAGGACCATGACGGCGGAGTCAACCGCGGTCAGCGTGCGGTAGGTGTCCTCGCTGAAATCCGCATGGCCGGGGGTGTCCAAGAGGTTGAACGCGCAGCCTCCGTACTCATAGGTCATCACCGAGGACGACACGGAAATTCCGCGTTCTGCCTCCACCTTCATCCAGTCCGATTGGGTGTTGCGGGCCTTGCCCCGCGCCTTCACCGCTCCCGCCATTTGGATGGCTCCGCCGAACAGCAGAAGCTTTTCCGTCAGGGTGGTTTTCCCGGCGTCCGGATGCGAGATGATGGCGAACGTGCGCCTTCTCGAGATTTCAGCATTTAGGGGAGACATAATTTCCGTAGGTAACCCCTTCGCCGCCGTGATATCAAGCCATAACACTAAGGAGGAAAATAAATCATGGTATCCCTGGAAACGCCCATTTGCGACTTCGGCTGGAAAGCCGTTGATTTCGAACTGAAAGGATGCGACGGCAAGGTCTATTCCCTGGCCGGCGTCAAGGGAGAAAACGGCCTTCTGGTAATGTTCATCTGCAACCACTGCCCCTACGTCAAGGCGATCCTCGGCCGTCTGGTTCGTGTCGTCCGCGACCTTCAGGCCAAGGGAATAGGGGTGATCGCCGTGATGACCAACGATACGGCCGAATACCCCGAGGATTCCCTCGACAACATGGGCAGGGTGGCCGAGGCCAACAACTTCACCTTCCCCTACGTGATCGATGAAACCCAGGAAGTGGGACGCGCCTACGGCGCCGTGTGCACCCCCGACTTTTTCGGTTTCAACGCCGATTTGGAGCTGCAATACCGGGGACGGCTGGACGCCTCGCGCAAAGATCCCGCCGCCCCCGGCGCGCGGCGCGACCTGTTCGAGGCCATGAGCCAAGTGGCCGAAACAGGCCAAGGCCCCAAGCAGCAAATCGCCTCCATGGGTTGCTCCATCAAATGGCGCGCGGAAGAATAAATTTTGCGCCATGTTTGCCTTCCCCAAGGCGGGGGGATAATTTAACGTGCTTTCATCGAGAACGGATTATTGGAGCTGACACGTGGCCGAAGAAATACAAGACGGTTTTTTACGCGAGATCGAAGAAGAGTTGCGCCAAGAGCATTACGCCAAGCTCTGGAAGCGTTATGGCGTTCACATCATCACCGCCGCGGTGATGCTGGTCGCCGTGGTCGGCGGCTATCAGGCTTGGACCCGCTACGACACGAATACGCGCAACGAACTGGGCGAGCGGTTCGCCAAGGCGCAGACTTTGATTCTGGAAAACAAGAAGGACGAGGCGCAAGCGGCGTTGTCCGCCATGGCCGCCGACTCCAATTCCGGTTACGCCATGCTGGCCCGCTTTCGGAATGCGGCGCTCCAGGCGCTTCGTGGCGGCGGCGCGGCGGGCTATAACAAACTGGTGGCGGACCCGAACATTGACGTCATCTACCGTGATCTGGCCGTGCTTCTCGCCGTCACCCATGAGGCCGGGACAACGGATTCCCGGAAATTAATGGCGCGCTTGGAGCCTTTGAAGGCCGATGGCAATCCCTGGCGCCATAGCGCCCGGGAGCTTTACGCCATTCTCGCCGTGGGCGCCGGCGACGCCGACAAGGCGCGCGAGGTTCTCAAGAGTTTGTCCGAGGACGCCACGGCGCCTCAGGGGTTGCGGACGCGGGCGACTGAATTATTGGCCGCCACGGGCCAGTAGGGCCAGTAGGGAATTCATGGTCTTTGACATGACAATATTTAGGCGATCCGTTTTGGCGTTCGCGTTGGTGTTGGCGTTGGGCGCCTGCGAAAGCCTGACCAGCCCGGATAGCCTCATTGGCAGTTTGTGGGAGGGGGCCGAGGCGCCGCCGCTGCCCGGAGAGCGCATATCCGTTCTCATGCGTGAAGGCGTGCTGAAGGCCGACCCCAATCTAAGCGCTGAGGAAATCCTGTTGCCGCCGCCCACCATCAATCCGGAATGGCCGCAGACCGGAGGCTACGCCAATCACGCCATGCACCATATTAAGGTCGCCGGCAACCTGAGCCTCGCCTGGAACATCGACGTCGGCGAGGCGGCCGATGACGAGGAGTTATTCGTCGGAACGCCCGTTGTCGCCGCCGGGCGCGTCTTTGTCATGGACGTATTGACCACCGTCAGTTCCTATGACGCCAAGACAGGAGACAAGTATTGGGAAGTGGCCCTGACCCCGGACGAAGAGGATGACGGCCACATCGGCGGCGGCGTCGCCTACGATGACGGGCGGCTGTTCGTGGCGGCGGGCTTCGGCCAGATTATCGCGCTGAACGCCACCACAGGCGCGGTGCTATGGAGAAAGACGGTGGAAAGCCCCTTGCGCGCGGCGCCGACGGTTCGCGGCGGGCGGGTGTTCGTCCTCTCCGTCGACAACAAGCTGCACGTGTTCGCCGCCCATAACGGAAAGCACCTTTGGGTCTACGATGGAATCGCCGAAGTGGCCAGCATGCTTGGCGGCGGCAGCCCCGCCGTTGACGGCGGGGTGGTGGTGGTTCCCTACTCCTCGGGCGAACTAGTGGCCTTGCGGGTGGATAACGGGCGGCAATTGTGGACTGAGTCCCTGGCCATGGCGCGTCAAACCGAGGAAATGACGACCCTTTCCCATATTCGCGGCAGTCCCGTCATCGACCGCGGCCGGGTCTTCGCCATGAGCAACGGCGGGGTTTTGGTGTCCATTGACTTGCGCAGCGGACGGCGCATCTGGACCAAGGAAGTGGGCGGCCTGCAATCGCCGTGGGGGGCGGGAGACTATCTCTTCATCCTCACCAACGATTCAGAAATCGCCGCCGTTTCCCGTGATTTCGGCCGCATTCACTGGGTGCGGCCGTTGCCCCGCTTCGAGGACGAGGAGGACAAGGAAGGGCCGATCGTGTGGAGCGGCCCGGTGCTGGTCAGCGACCGTCTGATCATCGCCGGCTCCCACGGCGAGGTGGTGGCGATTTCGCCCTACACCGGGCAATTCATGGGCAAGGTGGAAATCCCCGACGGCATCTCCGTACCCCCCATCGTCGCCAACGGCAGCCTCTTTTTCCTGTCTGACGACGCCGAGCTGTTCGCGTACCGGTGATGGCTAGTTGTGGAGTCTCATGACCTTCACCGTCGCCATCGTCGGCCGGCCCAACGTCGGTAAATCGACTCTCTTCAACCGCTTGGCCGGAAAACGCCTGGCCCTGGTGGACGACACCCCGGGCGTCACCCGCGACCGGCGCGAGGCCGAGGGAAACATCGCCGGCCTGCGTTTTAAACTGATCGACACCGCCGGGCTGGAAGACGCCGGCGACGATAGCCTGGAGGCGCGCATGCGCGCCCAGACCGAACAAGCCCTGGAGGACGCCGACGCCGTTCTGTTCGTCATCGACGCCCGCGCCGGGTTGACGCCGCTGGACGAGCATTTCTCCGGTTGGCTGCGCCGCCGTTCGGCCAAGGTGATCCTGGTCGCCAACAAGTGCGAGGGGCATGGCGCCAAGAGTTTGGGCGCCGCCTCCGGCTTGCCGGAGGCTTATTCCCTCGGGCTCGGCGATCCCATCCCCATTTCCGCCGAGCACGGCGAAGGCATGGGCGATCTCTATGACGTCCTGGCTCCTTTCGAAAAAGACGCGTCCGCGCCGCCGGAAGGAAAAGATGATGATGAGCGTCCCTTGCAACTGGCCGTCATCGGCCGCCCCAACGTCGGCAAGTCGACCCTGGTCAACCGGCTGCTCGGCGAAGAGCGCATGTTGACCGGGCCCGAGGCGGGCATCACCCGGGACTCCATCTCGACGACGTTTTGGCATAAGGGACGCGGCGTCCAGCTTGTGGACACCGCCGGGCTGCGCCGCAAGGCCAGGGTCAAGGAAAAGCTGGAAGGACTCTCGGTGGGCGACAGCCTGCGCGCCATCCGCTTCGCCCAGGTGACGGCGCTGGTCATCGACGCCGTGACCGGCCTGGAGAAACAGGACTTGACCATCGCCCGCCTGGTCATCAAGGAAGGCCGGGCGCTGATCATTATCCTCAACAAGTGGGACCTGGCCAAGGACCGCAAGAAGGCCCTCGGGCAAGTGGCCGACAGGCTGCGGACGTCCTTGCCCAAGGTGCGCGGCGTTCCCGTGATCACATGCTCGGCGCTGAGCGGGGACGGGGCCGGGGCCGGGGACCTGCTACCGGCGGTATTCGAAATCTTCGACGTCTGGAGCGGGCGGGTTCCCACCGGCCGCCTCAACCGCTGGCTCGAGGCGGTCGTCGAGCGCCATCCGCCGCCGCTGGTCCAGGGCCGCCGCCCACGCCTGCGCTACATCACCCAGGCCAAGACCCGCCCCCCCACCTTCGTCGTCTTCTCCAGCCGCGCCAAAGGCCTGCCCGAGGCCTACGTCCGCTACCTGACCAACGCCTTGCGCGAAGACTTCAACCTCCCCGGAACCCCCTTGCGCCTGCACGTCCGCAAGGGCGAAAACCCCTATGTGGAGGGGAAGGGTTAGGGCGCGGTTTCCTTGACCCCCATCTCTTCGAGGGTTTCCCGGATGGCTTTCAGCGCGCCTTTGATTTCGGGCGCGCCCAAGCAGCCGATGCAGCCGATGCGGAACGAGTCCGCTTGCGTTAGCTTGCCCGGATAGATGACGTAGCCCCGCGCGTTCAGGGAATCGTAAAAGGCCCGGAAATCGAACTTGGGATCGGCGGGGGTGTGGAAGGTGACGATAATCGGCGCCTGAAGCTCGTCGGGCAGCAAGGTCTTGAAGCCCATGGCGCGCATGCCCTCCACCAGGATCAGGCAATTGCCCGAGTAGCGGACGTTGCGCCCTTGGACGCCGCCTTCGGCGTCGAACTGGTTGAGGGCTTCGTGGAAAGCGGCGATAACGTGGGTGGGCGGGGTGAAGCGCCACTGCCGGGTCTTCTCCATGACCGTCCACTGATCGTAGAGATCGAGACTCAGGGAATGGGCGGCGCCCTGGCGCGCCGAAAGGGACTTTTCGTCGATAATAGCGAAGCCGAACCCCGGCGCCCCCTCCAGGCATTTGTTGGAAGACGCCATCACCGCCTCGCATCGGAGTTCGCCGACATTGATCTCGACGGCGCCGAAGGAGCTCATGGCGTCGATGATCAGCCGGCGTCCCCGCGCCGCCGCGGCCTTGGCGATGTCCTCGATGGGATTGAGGATGCCCGACGTGGTCTCGCAATGGACCGCCAGCACATGGGTGATCCCGGGGTCCGCGGCAAGGATTTTTTCCATGTCGTGCGCGTCGGGAGGCGTATCCTCCGGCGTTTCCAGGCTGACGTAGGCGCGGCCCATGTAATCGAGGATTTTCGTCATGCGCCGTCCGTAGGCGCCGTTGATGAGGACCAGCGCCTTGTCCCGGCGCCCGATCAGGGTCCCCAGCGCCGCCTCGACGATGAAGGTGCCGCTGCCCTGCAAGGGAACGCAGACGTGAGAGCCTTGGCCGCCGGCGATACCCACCAGCCGCCTTCGCACCTGGGCGTTGATTTCAATGAACGCTTCATCGCGCGATCCCCAGTCGCGCAACATGGCCTTCTTGGTTTCCGCCGACGTGGTCAGCGGTCCCGGAGTCAGCAGATAGGGGTCCTTGGGGCTCATGATCCGGCGATGTCCTTTTTCGTTAATCATACTTAAAGGGGATGGCGGGTAAAATGTCCAATCCTCTGAATAAGGGCGATCTTCTTCTTTCGTCACATTATGGCATCGCATTTTGGAGCGGAGGGATGCGTTACAATCAGGATTACCAGCGCCAACTGGCCGAGACCCTGGTTGAGGGCTGCGGTGTAAAAGGCGCCACTGACAGGACGCCGCCGCTCTGTTAAGAATCGGCGGATGACTGAGCGCCTTGAACATGGTGGGGACGCGGCGGAGGCCGAGGCCCTTTTCGGCCGCCCCCAGGATGGCTGGCTTGATCTCTCCACCGGCATCAATCCTTATCACTATCCCTTGAAGACTATGGAGCTGAAGCATCTGCTCCATCTTCCGGACTCGGGCCTTTTTGAAGACTTGCGCCGGGCGGCGGCGGACTGTTACGGCGTCTCCGACCCCGCCCTGGTGGTCCCGGCGCCGGGAACCCAAGCCTTGATCCAGTGGCTGCCGCGCCTTAGGGCGCGCTCCCGGGTTACGGTCCTCGGCCCCACCTACAACGAGCACGCCCACGCTTGGCGTCTGGCTGGACACGCCGTGGAGGAGCGGGCCGTGCAGGAGGGGGACGGCCTGGACGGGTTGAAGGAGCTTTCCGGCGTGGTGGTCTGCGTCAATCCCAACAACCCGGACGGCCGCATCCTTAAAGCCGACGAGCTGGTCGATCTGGCGGCGCGCTTGGCGCGGCGCGGCGGCCTTCTGGTGGTGGACGAGGCCTTCTCGGACGTTGCGCCCGAAATCAGCGTCGCCGCCAAGGCGGGGGCGCCGGGTTTGGTGGCGTTGCGCTCTTTCGGCAAGTTTTTCGGTCTGGCCGGCGTGCGTCTGGGCTTCGCCCTGACCGGACCCGAGCTGGCCGGACCTCTGATCCACGCCCTCGGTCCGTGGGCGGTGTCCGGTCCCGCCGCCGCGGTGGGGGCGCGGGCGCTCTCGGATGAAAAATGGATCAGCGAAACCCGCGAGCGCCTGAAAAGGGAAGCGGTGCGCTTGGCCGGACTGCTCAAGGACAATGGCATGGAGGAGGTCGGCGGAACCGATCTGTTCCGCCTTGTCCAGTCGCCGAAGGGGCCGGACATCCATGCCCGCCTCGCCAAGCGCGGCGTCCTCGTCAGGAAATTCTCCGAGCGCCCCAACTGGCTGCGTTTCGGCCTGCCCGGCGATGAAGACGACTGGAGACTCCTGGAGCAAGCCCTTCAGGAATGATACCAACGGTCATAGATATTGACCGTTGGTATTCGTCAAGCTGGGCGATCAATTTTTGCTTTTCGGAAGGCCTTAGGAACGACGCTTCAAACGAATTGCGCGCCAGCGCGCGCATGTGGTCTTGGGTCAGGTCCAGCGCCGCCTGCACGGCTTGGTAATTCTCGTTCTCATATCCGCCGAAATAGGCTGGATCGTCGGAATTGACGGTGACCATCAGCCCTTTTTCCATCAATGTCCTGAGCGGGTGGTCCTTCATGTCCTTGATGACGCCAAGTTTCAGGTTGGACAGCGGGCACATGGTCAAGGGCGTTTTGCTTGCCGCCAGACGCTTCACCAGTCCTTCGTCCTCGAGAAGGCGGTTGCGCGTGCGCCTGATCCAGGGTCGCCATGGCGTCTTCGGCGTCCAGGTGGCGCAGGAAACACAGGATCAGTTTGGAAGTGAGGCCCGAGTTCCGTCTCGGCTTTCCCCATTGCCCGATGGACGCCGCCGAAGACGTTGGCGAATGGGACGCCGCGCCAGGTGTGGACTTGCGGGTCGAAAAAGATTTCCGTGTGAAGGACGATTTGCTTGTGGGCTTTTTCCAGATAGGCCCACGTCAGGTCGAAAAAGTCCCGCTCCGTCCTCAAGACCCGCGCGCCTTGGTAATAGATATCCAGAAAACCCTGCAACCCTTGGAAACTGTAGGCGGCCCTCAGTTCCTCCACCGAAGCGAAAGGAAGATCGACGCCGTTTCTTTCGGCCAGGGCGAACATCATCTCCGGCTCGAGCGAGCCCTCGATATGGATATGAAGTCCGGCCTTGGGCAGGCCTTCGATGAAGGCGTCCATCATCCGGACTCTTATTGTTTGCGCTGTTTGATATATACTTGAGACGAAACCGCAAGGGACATGCCTGATGGCGTTCGTAATGCCAACCTGCATGGATAATCATCCTTTGTGATCGTCACCGATCTCGCCCGGGCGCTGGACCGGGCCGGCCTCGCGCCGCGGGTGGACTTCATTCGGCTCAGCAGCTACGGCGATGGCCAGGAAAGCTCCGGCGCCTACCCTATCTCGGCAGGTTGTTATGAATCCGCGCCGCCGGAAAGACGATTGACCGGAAAGACGATTGAGACGACGGTTCCCTTTCCCGGTTCGCTCTCTAACGTGAAGACGCCGCCATGGGCCTCCACCAGTCCCTTGGTCACGGGCAGGCCGAGGCCTGTTCCCTCGTGTTTCC
>CAJXGZ010000074.1 GCA_913053795.1 uncultured Rhodospirillales bacterium
CCGCCGTAATGCTTGGCGTAGAGCCAATTATAGAGCGCCGTGCGGGCGCCGCCGATATGAAGGAAGCCTGTGGGGGAGGGGGCGAAACGGGTGACAACGGTCATGATATGCGGTTACGCTTTTTGGGAAGGTTATTATGACATTGGAATATATATGCTAGCATTTCCAGCGCAAACAGGATCATTGGGAAAGGGCCAATAAATATTGTTTAAGATTCTTCGCTATTTTTCTCTGATGAGCGCGGTGGTGGTGATCGCCGTTACCGCCTCCTTGATCTATTTGTACCGCCAGCAAGCGGTGGATGAACTCGTCAATTTCGGGGAAAGCGATAACGTGGCCCTGACCCAGGCCTTCGCTAACGCCATATGGCCGCGGTTTTCCAATTATATCACGACCGTTAAAACCAGTGACAGCGAAGTCTTGCGCTCAAACAAAGAAACAGGGGAAATCAGGGAAGCCCTGAAGACGCTGTCGGCGGGATTGCCGGTGCTCAAGGTCAAGATTTACAATCTCGAAGGCGTCACCGTTTTCTCCACCGATAAGGGGCAAATCGGCAGCCGCAAGAGCGCTAGCATGGAGTTCATCCAGGCGCGGAACGGGACTCCGGCCAGCGAATTTAGCCACTTGGAGGGCTTCGCCTTAAAGGAGACGGTGGAGCACAGCGACGTGCTGTCCAGCTATGTTCCGGTGCGCCTCAAGGACGGAGCTATCGCCGGGGTATTCGAGCTATATATTGACGTAACCCCGCACTTGGACCGGATTAAACACGTCACAACCAGGGTTATGGTTGGCCTGTCCATGGTCTCCCTCTTTTTGTACGCGCTGTTTCTCTTGATCATTGGTTACACCACCCGCATCCTTAGGCGCCAGCGTGACGACATCTTCGCTGGTGAAAAACGTTTTCGCGACATCGCCGAGTCAACGTCGGATTGGTTCTGGGAGATGGGGCCGGACTTGCGCTTCACCTATGTTTCCAACCTATTCTTCTCCGACACCGGGGTTGAACGCGACGCAATCATCGGCAAGACCCGCTTGGAATTCATCGGCCCTGAGGCCATCGAGGAAGACCCGGAAAAATGGCGCAAGCACGAAAACGATTTGCGCAACCAAAGGCCCTTCAAAAATCTTGAGTATTCCATTGCGGATAAGCAGGGGCGGCGGCGTTATATCCGGCTGAGCGGCACGCCGGTTTTCGCCGGCAATGGCGCCTTCATGGGTTACCGCGGCGCGGCCACCAATATCACGCTGCGCAAACTGGCCGAAAAGGCCATGCGCGAAGCCATGGAGGAAGCCATGCGCGCCAACCTCACCAAGTCCGAATTCCTGGCCAACATGAGCCACGAGCTGCGCACCCCCTTGAACGCCATCATCGGATTCTCCGACGCCATCAAAATGGAAGTTTTCGGCCCCCTTAAGGGCCATGAAAAGTATAATGAATACATCGACAACATTCACAGTTCGGGGAAGCACCTGCACGATTTGATCAACGATATCCTGGATGTATCGGTGATCGAGGCGGGCAAGATGGAGCTGGATGAGGAAGAGGTGGATGTGGCCGAAGCCTTTAAAGAATGCCTGAGCCAAATTGCGCCGCGCGCCGAAAATGGAGGGGTGCGCTTGTCGGGAGAGCCCGCGCCCTGCCTTCCAAGGGTTTACGCCGACCGGCGCAGGCTGAAGCAGATCATAATCAACCTTTTGTCCAATGCCGTGAAATTCACCCCCAAGGACGGCGAGGTGCGTCTTGAGGCGCGCCTGGACGGCGGCGGCGCGCCGCTTTTCATTGTTTACGATACGGGCGTGGGCATCAGCCCCAATGACATCCCCAAGGCCCTCACCGCCTTCGGCCAGGTGGGCGACTGCATAACGAAGAAACAAGAGGGCGCCGGCTTGGGGCTTCACCTAACCCGCAACCTTGTGGAAATGCACGGCGGAACCCTCACCCTTGAAAGCAAGGAAGGGAAGGGGACGACGGTGACGGTCCGTTTCCCCAGGGAGCGGGCGGTCACCGGGGGAACTTCGTGATAAAAGCATCCTTTCGCCCCCTAGCGGCCTCTGTCACGGAATGGTTAGGCGGCGTCCTGGAGCGGGAGCGGGAGCGCTGGGTTCTGTGGCTGCCGGTATGTCTGGGATCGGGCGTCGCCGTTTACTTCGCCTTGGCCTCGGAACCGCCCCTGTGGTTGGGGACGGCGGCTTTGGCGGCGTCGGTTGCGCTCGGGCTCGCTTGCCGCCAAAGGCCTGTGGCGTTGGTAGCGTTTCTCGCCTTGGCGGTGTTTTCCCTCGGATTCGCCGCCGCCCAATGGCGAACGGCGATGGTGGCGGCGCCCGTTTTGACGGAGCGCCTGGGGCCAACCAGCGTCATCGGCCGCATCGTCCTTGTGGAGACTTTTCCAAACGGCGGGCGGATCACCCTGGAGCGCCCGCGCATCAACGGGCTTGCTCCGGAGCTTACGCCTGAGAAGGTGCGGTTTCGCATTCGCGGCGCCCAGCCCCGGATTTATCCCGGCGATTGGGTTTCCTTGAGGGGCGTCCTGTCGCCGCCTTCTCCGCCCGCCATGCCCGGCGCCTTCGACTTTCAACGCCGGTCATACTTCATGGGACTGGGCGGCGTCGGTTTCGCCTATGGCTCCGTCGAGCTGACCGCAAGGACCCCCGTTTCCGGCGCCTGGGGCGCATGGTTGGCGCTGGAGAAATTCCGGCAAAATATGGCCGGCAAGGTCATCAAGGCGCTCAAGGGGCCTCCGGGCTCCGCCAATGTGGGGGACGCCAATGTGGGGGCCGTGGCGGCGGCCCTGATGACCGGAAAGCGCAGCGCCATCCCCAAGGATTTGATGGAAAGCGTGCGTAATTCCGGCTTGGCTCACCTGTTGGCCATATCCGGTCTGCATATCGGCCTTGTGGCGGGCTTTTTGTTTGTCGCCGTGCGCGGCGTTCTGGCCCTGGCGCCGCCATTGGCCTTACGCTATCCCATTAAGAAGTGGGCGGCCTTGATCGCTATATTCGGAGCGCTGGCCTACGCCCTGGCGGCCGGCGCGACGGTCCCCACCCAAAGAGCCTTCCTGATGATCTGCATTGTCTTGCTGGCCGTGCTTTTGGACCGCCGGGGGCTGTCCATGCGCAGCGTCGCCTGGGCCGCCGCCGTTATACTGCTTTTCCAGCCGGAAAGCCTGCTCGGGGCGAGTTTTCAGATGTCTTTCGCCGCCGTCACCGCTCTCATCGCCGCCTATGAAGCCCTTCAGGTGCGCAGGCTGAGCAAGGGGCGGGCGCCGCCCGTCTTGTGGCTTTCGCCTTTCAAGTACCTTTTCGGCGTCGCCTTGACCACCTTGATCGCCGGCGCGGCGACGGCGCCTTTCGCCCTTTATCACTTTAATAATTTTCAGGCCTACGGGCTGGCCGCCAACTTGATCGCGGTTCCGGTGACGGCTTTGTGGACCATGCCCTGGGCGGTGATCGCGTTCGCCTTGACGCCCTTTGGATTGGAGCATCTGGCGCTGACGCCCATGGGCTGGGGCGTGGAGGTCATTATTAATGTCGCCAAAGGCGTTTCCTCATGGCCGGGAGCGGTCAACGTACTGCCCTCCATGCCGACATGGGGCGTCGCCTTGACCGCCCTCGGCGGTTTGTGGCTGTGCCTGTGGCGAAGACCCTGGCGGCTGTGGGGCGCGGCGGGATTGGCCGTCGGCTTGTCGAGCATACTCTTGGCGCGTCCGCCCGACATCCTGATCGACGCCAAAGGCAAGTTAATGGCGGTTCAGACGGCGGATGGCGGCCTCGCCATGTCGTCCATGAGGGCGGCCCGGTTTAATCGGAATATTTGGCTGCGCAGGGCGGGGCAAGGGGATGACGCGTCATCCTGGCCAAAATCCGGGCAATTGCCCAACAAGCTTCTGGGACCCGGCAAACGCCTGACGTGCGATTTCATGGGGTGCGTCTACCGCGCCAAAGGCCATGTGGTGGCCTTGGTCCGGGACGTCGCCGCCTTGCCCGAGGATTGCCTCGCCGTTGATATCGTGGTCAGCGCCGTTCCCGTGCGCAGCCCTTGTCCATCGGCGCAGACGGTGATTGACCGCTTTGATCTTTGGCGTCTCGGCGGCCACGCCTTGTGGCTGCGAAAGGACGGCGTGCGCGTTGAAAGCGTCAACGGCGTTCGCGGCGACCGCCCTTGGGTCGTCAAGCCAAAAATGAGGCCCCCCAAAGGCAAGGGCGGATTATAGTATCCAGCGACAGCAGCGGAAAATGTCTACTAGTAGATAAAAAATCCCTGGCGTTAACTTAATATTTTCTGATCAGGCCAATAAGCTGTCCTTGAACCTTGACCCGGTCGGGACCGAAAATGCGTGTTTCAAAGTCCTTGTTGGCGGGCTCGAGGGCGATGGAGTGTCCCTTGCGGCGGAACTGTTTCAAGGTCACCTCGTTATCGTCCACCAGAGCCACCACGATGGAGCCGTTGTCGGCGTTATCACTGCGTTGGATGACCACCGTATCGCCGTCGAGAATGCCGGCCTCGATCATCGAATCGCCATCAACCTCAAGGGCGAAATGATCGCCGATGCCGAGCATGTCCACTGGAACGCTGATCATGGTGGATTGGTCGTGAAGGGCCTCGATGGGCGTTCCCGCCGCGATGCGTCCATAGAGGGGCAACTCGGTGGCTTCGCTGTCGGTCTTGGCGATGGTGGCGCCGGACAGCTTGAAGTCGCCATGGATGATGTTGGGTTCAAAACTATCGGCGGGGGTTTTTCTCCTCCGAATGGGCTGTTCGCTGAAGTTTTCAGGCAGGCGAAGCACTTCCAGAGCGCGCGCCCGATGGGGGAGGCGGTGAAGGAAGCCGCGTTCAACGAGGCCGGTAATCAGGCGGTGAATGCCTGATTTTGACCTGAGGCCGAGAGCGTCCTTCATTTCATCAAAGGACGGCGACACCCCTGTTTCCTTCAAGTGGCTGTCGATATACACCAATAATTCATATTGTTTCTTGGTCAGCATACGCTTTCCCCGTTTCAATATTGCCCGCATTCGTGAAAGGACCAGCTTTCGTGAAAAGAAATGACGCGGGCAGTGTTGCGTTTTCTAAAAAAACGAAGCGTCACGGTCCGTCACAAACAAAGAACAAAAACAAAAAATCCTCTCATTCGTTCTACATAAGTTCCAATACCGAGTCAAGGATTATTTATTGTTTAAGAGGACGAAGAAAAAACAAGGATGGAACGGATTGTCTCTAATTCAGCTTCACGGACCAGCAATCCAGTCCGGACTCCTTGACGCCATCGCAAAATAGATTCGCGTCCTTGAAACGATTGAACTCGCCGACAACCAATCTTATGACCATTTTCCGGCCATCCGGCGGCAAGTATTCCTGATAACGGGCGTTGACGTTGGCGAGCCGCTCGGGATTTTCCTTCGCGAATCGCCGCCATGCGGCTTTGGCGCTGGCATGGGAAAAGAAGGCGCCCAACTGAACGCCGTACATAATCCGTTTGCGCGGCGGCGCATTTCTTGTTTTGCTCTTGATCTTGTGGGCTTTCCGCCTGGCGTCGAAGCGTTTAAGCATAGCCTCTTTGGTATTGGAGGACTTGGAGGACTTGGGGGACTTGGGGGATGGGGCGCTTTTCTTCGCCGCCTCCGGTTTTTCTTCAATGTCTTTTTTAGGGGCGCCTTTATTGAATGAAATCAGCTCCTTGCTTTTCCTGAAAAAAAGGTTTCCGCTGGTGGTCAAGACATTGTGGCGGACTTTCGGCGCGTAAAAAAAGGTTTTGGAGCCATCCATTCTTTCGCAGGCGACTTCATAGGTGTAGAACGTCCCCGCCCGCACAGTCACGTTTTGTTGGGAGATCACCTCGCATTCGCCGTTATGGACGCCGGCGGCTTCACTCCCCAAGGTTCTTTCGGTGACGGAATACTTTGCGCGTTTTCCCACCTTCAAGGGGAAGAACTCGTTGCCCCCATTGGAGTGGGTTCGCTCGATTTTCAAGGCGCCGTCATTGGCCGCGTATTCCTTGGGCTGTAGGAAAGGATTGGCGTAAGACGTCCAATAAACGCCGCTGTCGCTTGTCCAATGCGTCCCATCCAGGGTGACGGAGGCGACCGTTTCGGCGACGGTGTTTCCGTCGTCGTCAAACACGTAGGTGTCGCCGGCGGCATAGGCGGGCAAAGGGGCCGGCGCCATCATCTTAACGGTACGCTCCTGCTCGTTGAAGTACGAACACGAAGCAAGGCTCGCCGCAAAAAACAACGTCACTGGCGCCAATCTATTTTTCATAAGCCCCATGAAGTTAGAGTTGACTGGAAAGATACCTCATAACAAGAGCATATTGTTGTTTTTTTTGCGAATCCGAAAAGCCCCCCATCATAGATTTGATAACCTTATGTTTGGGGTTGGAAATAAAAAGTTCCGGGTGCTGGTAGCTGGCCGCAAGTATGGCGACATCCAGGTTTTTGCCGTGCTTGTAAGTGTCGAAGGACTTGCCGATGTTGCCGCCCTGCTGGACGATTTGCTTGAGAGCGGCTATCTGTTTTCTAAGGCCGGTGGCGCTTCTGCCGAACAGATTCTTCAACACACTGCCGTCTGATTCCTTGGGGGCCTGATACTCCTCCGTCTCCTCGGTCAGGATTTTCCATATTTCGCGCACCCGTTTGTTGGAGGTTCTGGTCTCGCTGGAAACTTTTTCCCATTGTTCAGGGGTCAGTTCATTGGGCCTCAAGAAGGCGTTTTCCTTTTCCCCTTTCAGGACCCCCATAAGCCCTTTCTTTTTTTCCTTTTTATCCTTGGGTTTGGCGGGAACTTCCCGTTCAAGCATCACCTCGTCCCAAGTGAGCTTCCAAGCGTCCCACAGAAGCTTCCGGCCCAGTCTGTTCTCGAAGCTGTCGCGCATACAGGAGAATTGCTGGTCTTCCGGCGCATGGGAGGAACGGACGATGACGCCCCGGCATTTGGACGCCATTTCCGGGATGACGTGCTTTCTCAGGACACCCTCGAACTTGGCGGCGAATTTGGTTGAGAGAATGAACGGAAGGGCGCCGCTTTCGTTTTCGCCCTCATTGAGGCGCGATTGAAGGACCTCGAAGCGCTGGTTAATGACTTCCCAGCAGACATCCGCGAAAACGGCCTTGATGGCGCTGTTTCCCAAGTCATCTTTCGGCGCTTCCTCCGGTTCGGATTGCTCTTCCTGTTTTTCTTGCTCCATGGGTTCTTTGGGTATGGCGCCATCCTCGGAGCGGTCTTCCTCAAAGACCTCGTCGACGCCTTCGGCGGCCTTTTGCTGCTCGGCAAGCATCGCCACCTTGCGGATGCGTTCGTCCTTGATGACTCGCAAGAGATGGGCGATCTTTCCCTTAGCCTTCGCGAACTTCTCCGGGTCCATATTGTCCGGCAACAGCTCATTCAACGTCGAGAGATAGGACGTTTTAATATCTCCATCATTTTTACGGGTAAAAAGACTGTCGATAACGACAATCATGCATTTTTTAAGGGTTTCAGGAGAGGCGGCGCTTTCGATTACAGGGATCAGCCCGTCCGGAGGCAGCTCGAAAACGGCTTCCCAGTCGGTCATCCCGTTTTCGAGTTGATGTTTCATTTCAGTTCAGTCTTCAATTCAAGAACACGTAAATAAATATATGCTTCGCGGAACAACATTTTACATTTTTTTCAAAAGCCGAAGCTAGATTTTTAGTGTTTCACAGGCCCTCAAAGTTTCCGGACTTGCCGCCGGACTTGTGGACGAGGCGGATGTTTTCGATGCGCATGCCCCGGTCCACGGCCTTGCACATGTCATAGACGGTGAGGGCGGCGACGCTGACCGCGCACAGGGCTTCCATCTCGACGCCGGTGCGGCCCTTGAGCCGGCAGGCGGCGGTGATGTCGACGGCGTTGCGTTCCGCGTCGCAACTAAGCTCCACCTTGACGGAGGCCAGCTCCAGGGGATGGCAGAGCGGGATCAGGTCGGGCGTCCGCTTGGCGCCCATGACGCCGGCAAGCTGGGAAACGGCCAGCACGTCGCCTTTCTTGACGCCGCCCTCGAGGATCAAGGCCATGGTCTCGGGCCGCATGATCACCGAGCCCTTGGCCGTGGCGGCGCGCTCGGTGGCGTCTTTTTCGGAAACATCCACCATTTTGGCGTTTCCTTTGTCATCGAAATGGCTGAATTCGGCCATGCTTATCTATGCTCCCACGGCTTGCGGGACGGGGCGCGGCTGGGCCAGCAGGCGGCGCGTGGCGGTTTCCACGTCCTGTTGGCGCATAAGGGCCTCGCCGATCAGGAAACAGTTAACGCGGCGCTTGGACAGGCGCGCCAAATCCTCAGATTTTGAAAGCCCGCTCTCGCTGACCAGGGTATGGCCCGGGGGAACCAGGGGGGCCAAGCGTTCGCTGACCGCCAGGTCGGTCTCGAAGGTGTTGAGATCGCGGTTGTTGACGCCGATCAGGCGGCCATTGATTTTGAGCGCCCGCTCCAGTTCGGCTTCGTCATGAACCTCGATCATGGCGTCCATGCCGAATTCATGGGTGGTGTTCAGCAGCTCCGCCGCCAGGGAGTCGTCCAGCACGGCCATGATCAGCAGCACGCAATCGGCGCCGAGGGCGCGCGATTCGACGATTTGGTAAGGGTCGATCATAAAGTCCTTGCGCAGAGCCGGAAGGCTGGACGCCGCCCGCGCCCGCACCAGGAAATCGTTGGAGCCCTGGAAGTAGGGGGCGTCGGTGAGCACGGAAAGACACGTTGCGCCGCCGGCCTCAAGGGCTTGGGCCAGCCCCGCCGGATCGAAATCGGCGCGGATCAGTCCCTTTGACGGCGAGCCCCGCTTTATCTCGGCGATCAGGCCGTAGCCGCCGCCGCTTACCGCCCGGTCCAGGCTGTCGGCGAAGCCGCGCGGCGGCGCCATGGTCTTGGCGGCGGCGGAAATGCCGCCCAAGGTCCGGCGCTCCTTGCAGCGCCCGACATGGTCGGCCTTGTCGGCGCAAATTTGGGTCAGGATGTGGCTCATACCAAGGAGCAGTGATAATGCCCCATAGAGATCGCCCATGCGGCCCGCCGGGTAGGAAGGAGCGCACAGGCGCTGTGGCGTATCGGCAAGCGCTTCTGACGCCCTCGGGGGGGCAGGGGGGCGCCCCCCCGATTCCAAATGCTGGGGTCGCCCCCGCGACCCCCGGCGGGCCGCATGGGCGACCGGAACGGCGGCATACCAAGGCTTTCGGACAGCGTCGCGCACGCCTCGCGATGCCCCGCATCGCCACAGCGCACGCTCCTTGCCGAAAACCTTGGCAGGCCGTCTCTATGGGTCTTTATCAGTGCAACTTGGTATGAGTCACGGATTGGCGACCGGCGCCGGCCAGGGCGCCGGCAGCAACGCGATGCCGGCGTCGTCCAGCGCCT
>CAJXGZ010000075.1 GCA_913053795.1 uncultured Rhodospirillales bacterium
GAATGGCGTAGGAGACTTCCACCCCTTCGGCCTTCAAAAGACTGGCCATTTCGCGGAGCGCGTGCTGGGCCTGAGCCACCGCCATGCCGTAACCGGGAATGATGATAACCTTGCTGGCGTTGGCCAGCAGGAAGGCCGCGTCATCGGCGCTGCCCGACTTGACTGGGCGTTTTTCGCCATCGCCGCCCGCCGCCGGTCCGGCGACTTCGCCGCCGAAGCCGCCCAACAGCACGTTGAAGATGGAGCGGTTCATGCCTTTGCACATGATGTAGCTAAGGATGGCGCCCGAAGACCCGACCAGGGCGCCGGTCACGATCAGCGCCGTGTTGGACAGCGAAAAGCCAATGCCCGCCGCCGCCCAACCCGAATAGGAGTTGAGCATGGACACCACCACCGGCATGTCGGCGCCGCCGATGGGAATGATCAGCAAAAAGCCGATCAGCAGCGACGCCGCCACCAGCAGCCAAAAGGCCGTGGCCGACTCGGCCGACGACATCCAGAAAATCAGCAAGACAATGCTGACGCCGATGACGGCGTTCAGCTTGTGCTGGCCTGCGAATGTGATGGGTGCGCCGCTCATCAACGCCTGCAGCTTGGCGAAGGCGATCAGGGAGCCGGTGAAGGTGATGGCGCCGATAGCGGTTCCAAGAGCCATCTCGACCAGGCTGCCGGCGGCGATGGAGCCGCTTGCGCCTAACCCGTAGGCCTCGGGATGAAAAAACGCAGCCGCCGCCACGAACACCGCCGCCAGGCCGACCAACGAGTGGAAGGCGGCGACCAGTTGAGGCAACGCCGTCATATTGATCCGCAACGCGATCACGGTTCCGATGGAGCCGCCGATGAGAACGCCCACCACGATCATGGAGAAGCTGACGACGCCCGGCGACATCAACGTGGCGAGGATGGCGATCACCATGCCGATGATGCCGTACATGTTGCCTTTGCGCGCCGTTGTCGGCGAGCTCAGGCCGCGCAACGCCATGATGAACAGAACCGCCGCGGCTAGGTATGCAAAACCTGTCGCCGTGCCGCTCATGACGCCGCTCCCGCTTTCTTATCTTTCTTTTTGAACATGGACAGCATTCTGTTGGTGACGATAAAGCCGCCGAAAATGTTGACCGACGCCAGGATCACGGCGAGAAAGCCCATGACCTTGGAAAAGTCCATTTCTGCGGGGCCGACGGCGATCAGGGCGCCGACGATGATTACCGATGAAATGGCGTTGGTGACGCTCATCAGCGGCGAATGCAGGGCCGGCGTGACGCTCCACACCACATAGAAGCCGATGAAGCAGGCCAAAACGAAGACGGTGAAGAGGACCAGGAACGGATCTCCTCCCGCCGCCTGGGTCTGCGTGGCGGCCACGCTGGCGGCGTCATTGGCCACGGAAGCCGCGGATTCGGCCAGCTTGGCCGCTTCCTCGGCGAGATTCTTGGCGCTATTGGCGATGGTTGCCGGATCCATGACTAATTCCCCTTCTTGGCTGCGGGTTTCTTCGCCGCGGGTTTCTTCGCCGCGGGTTTCTGGGCGGCGGGCTTGGAAGCGCTGAGCGCTTCGTTCACGACCTTTCCGCCTCGCGTGACAAGGCTTCCCGTAACGGTTTCGTCCTCCCAGTCGAAGTTGAGAGTCTTTTTCTCGGCGTCAACATGGGGAGAGATGAAGTTGAACAAATTCTTGGCGAACAAGGCGCTGGCGTCGGCGGCCAGGCGTCCCGGCATGTTTTCATGGCCGACGATCTTAACGCCGTGCTTTTCAACAATCTTGCCCAATTGGGCCAGGGGGCAGTTGCCGCCGGCCTCAACCGCCAGATCAACGATCACCGAACCCGGCTTCATGGTCTTGACCATGTCCTCGGACACCAGAACCGGAGCCGGGCGGCCGGGGATCAGAGCGGTGGTGATGACCACGTCCTGCTTCTTGATATGCTCGGAGACCACCTGCTTTTGCTTCTCGAAATATTCGGGAGGCATTTGCTTGGCGTAGCCGCCTTCGGTCTGGGCGTCTTTCTCCATCTCGGGATCGACTGCCAGGAATTTGCCGCCGAGGCTTTCCACCTGCTCCTTGGTGGCCGGGCGCACGTCGGTGGCCGTAACCACGGCGCCGAGGCGCTTGGCGGTGGCGATGGCCTGCAATCCGGCGACGCCGACGCCCATGATGAACACCTTGGCCGGCGGAACGGTGCCGGCGGCGGTCATCATCATGGGAAAAGCGCTGCCGAAATTGACGGCGCCTTCCAACACCGCCAAATAGCCGGCCAGATTGCTCTGGGACGATAGAATGTCCATGGATTGGGCGCGTGAGATGCGCGGCATCAGCTCCATGGCGAAGGCGGTGATGCCGGCCTTGGCGTAAGCGTTCACCTCGGTCTTGTTGGTCATGGCCTGAAGGTAGGCGATCAGAACGCAGCCCTTCTTCAACATGCCCAGCTCGGGGCTGGTGGGACGTAGAATTTTAAGCACGACGTCCGCTTGTTTCAGCGCCGAAGCGGCGTCTTTGGCGATGGTTGCGCCGGCTTGCTTGAAGGCGTCGTCGGTAAAAGCGGCGTTCTCACCGGCGCCTTTTTCAACAATGACGTCGAAACCGAAGCCGGTCAGTTTCTTCACCACCTCGGGCGAACCGGCGACGCGAGTCTCACCGGGGCGGCGCTCCTTGGGTATGGCGATTTTCATGATTTTCTCTTGCTTTCCCTGTGGAAGCTTCCCTTATGGAAAGTTTGAAGCGGGCTTTATGCCCCTAACGCACTAGAAACTCAAGTGCTGCATTGCACAATAATGTATTTTTTGATTTTTCCGGGATTATCGTGATTCACTCCCGGCGCGGCGCATGGCGCCGTAGGAAAAGTTCTTAACTCACTTTATGCAGAGGCAATTCCAGAATCCCTTCGGCTCCAGCTTCTTTAAGCTTGGGGATCAGGTCGCGCACCTGGGCGCGATCAACCACCGTCTCCAAAGCCAGCCAGTCGCTTTCATGGAGGTGGCTGACGGTGGGGGCGTTCAGGCTCGGCAATTGATCGACGACGCCGTCGAGCTTGTCCTTGGCCACGTTAAGTTTGATCAGCACCTTTTCGTGGGCCGCCAGGGCGCTTTTCAAAAGCAAGGCGATTTGTTCGATCTTGCGCCTCTTCCATGGATCGGCGAAGGCGTCCTTGTTGGCGATCAGAATGGTGTGTGTGTGAAGGATGTCGCATACGATGCGCAGACCGTGCGCCTTGAGGGTGCTTCCGGTCTCGGTGATTTCCACCACGGCGTCGACCAAGCCCTCGACCACCTTGGCCTCCGTGGCGCCCCACGAAAAAGCGACCTCGGCGTTAACGCCGTTTTCCTCCAGCCAGCGCTTGGTGTAGCCCACCAACTCGGTTGAGATTTTCTTGCCCTCCAGATCCTTGACCGATTGAATGGGGGAATCCTTGGGCACCGCCAGCACCCATCGCGCCGGTTTGTCCGAAGCCTTGGAGTAGACCAAGTCGCAGACCGTCTCGACATCGGCGTTGGTTTCCTTCACCCAGTCCTGACCGGTGAGCCCGACGTCCAACGTGCCGCTGTCCACATAGGGTCCCATTTCCTGGGCGCGCACCAAAGCGCACGTCATTTCATCGTCGTCAATGAACGGAAAGTAGTTGCGCGAGCGCGAGGTAATGGTCCAGCCGGCGTGGGAGAACAGCTCGATGGTGGCTTTCTCCAGGCTCCCCTTGGGAATTCCAAGTCTCAATTCAGGCATAAACCGTCTCTTCGCGGTAAAATGAATTTGATAGGAGGGTCTTAACCGCCCCAGCGCGCCAGGGCAAGTCCCGTTAGGCCGCTAGTGGCTACTAGGTGACTGTTGAGCTTGAATCCTATATAAGAAATGTCATGGAAGCATTGTTCGACTGGCAAGTTATTCAATCCGCTCTACTGACCGTCAAGGCTTGGATATTCGCCAACATCCTGGTTTTTGGGAATTTGGTTCAGGCCGTGATCATCGGCGGCGTCTTTTTCGCCGCCCACAAGATCGACAGCTGGCTTCTCAGTATGTTGGGAAAAATCAAGGAAAAGCCCTGGTTCAGCAAGCGCTTTGAGCCGCTGGTCTTCCAGGCCGAGCGAATCAGTTATTTCCTCGCAGCCCTGATTGTCTTGTGGCTGCTGACCGTCATCGCCTCCGCCGCCAACTGGCCCCATCACCTGATAACCATCAGCATCAGCCTGCTCGCCGCCTGGATCGTCATCAGACTGACCTCTGGATTTGTCCGTGACACGGCGTTTTCCAAGTTCATCGCTATTTCCGTCTGGTCGCTCGCCGCCCTGAACATGCTCAACCTTCTCAGCCCGACCATCGCTCTCTTGGATGGCATGTACATCATGCTCGGCGATCTCAAGTTTTCGGCGTTGACGTTAATCAAGGGCGCGGCGTGGCTGGCTATTTTCCTTTGGATCGCCAATTTGCTTTCCAAGAAATTCGACACGCGCATCAAGGCGTCGAAGAATCTGACGCCCTCGGCCAAGGTGCTGCTCGGCAAGGTCCTCAAAATTTCACTGATCGCCATCGCCGTCATGGCGGCTTTGGGCAACGTCGGCATCGACATGACCGCCTTCGCGGTGTTCGGCGGCGCCGTCGGCGTCGGCATCGGCTTCGGCTTGCAGAAGGTGACGTCCAACCTCATCAGCGGCTTTTTGCTGTTGATGGACAAGTCGGTCAAGCCCGGGGACATCATCGTCATCGGCGAGACCTACGGCTCCATCAACGCGCTGGGCGCGCGCTATGTCTCGGTGCTCACCCGCGATGGCGCCGAGCACCTGATCCCCAACGAAGAGCTCATCACCCAGCGCGTGGAGAACTGGTCGCACTCCAACAAGCTGCTGCGTCTGAAAATCCCCATCGGCGTCGCTTATGACTCCGACGTCCGTCAAGCCATGAAGCTCGCCCTGGATGCGGCCCGGGATGTGAAGCGCGTTCTTGAAAACCCGGCGCCCACCTGCAACCTTATGGGATTCGGGGAAAGCTCCATCGACATCGAGGTGCGCTGTTGGATCGAGGACCCTCAGAGCGGCGTCAGAAACGTTAGAAGCCAAGTGCTGCTCGGCGTCTGGGACAGGTTCCGGGAACACGGCGTCACCTTTCCCTTTCCCCAACGCGACGTGCATATCAAGGATATGCCCGCCGTCTTTCCCAGGAAGTGAAAGACAAAGGCGAAAACCAGCGCCGCCATGGCGAAGGAGAGGCCATGTGGAGCGATCCGGGATTGAAATTCGCCGCCGGTTCCGTTTTTTTCTTTACTTTTCATGGAATTCCAATCTGTTTCGGAGTATAATCATTGCAAAGTCGTCGAGATTTATTTTATGGCGTGATCGGAACTGTCCCTCATGATTAAAGGCCTCAGCGCATATCAAGCGGCCTATGGCGCCACGTACTTGAAGGTCGGCAAGGATCAGCCGGCGATCGTGGCCAGCCGGTCAACCGGCTCCAGCGTCAAGGAAGTCGAGGACAAGGTTTCCTTGAGCCCGGCCGCCCTCGCCTTATTAAAACAGCAAGCCGAAGCGTCCCCATTCAAGAGCCGTTCCTTGCTTGTTAATAAGGACGACGTTAATCCCTTGTTGGACCGCAACAACAACCCTTTCAAATCACAAGGCAACCTGATTGAGTCGAATCTTTCCGAGAGAAGCCTGAGAGCCACCGACCTCACCGGCCTTAGATTCAATGATTCCGACCTTAAGGGCGCCGACTTTTCATATTCCGTGTTGCGCAACGCTTCGTTCGCCAGAGCCGATCTTACCGGCGCGGATTTCACCGGAGCCGACCTCAGAGGCGCCAACCTAGCGGGAGCCAAGGGGCTGACGTCGGAACAATTTATCGGTGCGCGCGTGGACTCCAGCACGGTCCTGCCTCTAGGCCTACTTCTTGAATAACCGGCGCATGGGCGAACAATTCATGCGCTTCATCATTTATCCCTTTGTCTTTCTGGTCGCCTTGATGTCCGGTTACCCCCCCGCCTGGGCCGATGAATTCCCGGCCAAGCGCACCGGGGGCCAGTCCGGCCTCACCTTGTCCTATTACTGCACCCATGTTCCCGATCTCAGCGTTAACCGTCCCGACTCCGTTGATACTTGGGTTAAAATTTGTACGGTTTATTTTAACGCCAGAACAAATCTGCCCGATCTGAGGCCCGGCCGGCCAGGCCGACAAGGCGGACCAGGCGCGGGCAAACAACTTCAGCCGCCCGCCAACAAGCCGGAACCGCCGCCGCGCGAATAAGAGCCCGCCACAATCACCTCTAGTGGATAGGCTCTAATTGCCAAAATAATTAAACGCCGTGCATAATGGAATATTCTAGACACATGAGTTCATGTCCGGTTCTCGGGAGGGGACATGTCCAAAAAAATAAAAATTATTTTTGAAATCTACGTCATGAAAAACGGGGGGTGGGAGCTGCACGCCTCCTACCCGGCAAAGGAGAAGGGTTTGGCCTTGCAGGACGCCAAATCCCTCGAAAAAATTTCCACCATCAAAGCCGTCAAGGTTGTCAAGGAAGACTATGACGGTGAAAAGGGCGTCAGCACCGACACCGTCATCTATCATGGCGTGGTAAAGAAACAGAGCTCCAAGGGAGCGCGGCAAAAAAAACCAAAAGCGTCGAAGGCTGAACGCGGCTCCTTTTTGTCCATGTTCTTCGGATCGGGCGCCAAGAAAAAATCCAGAGCGAAGAAAGGCAAGGAGAAAAAAGAACCGGAAGAACCGACCCAAGAACAAATTATCGAAGAAGAAGAGCCCCAGAGCGCATCGCTCATGAGCATGTTCATCAAGTTTGTGTTTATCATCCTCATCAGCCTTGCGATCGCCGCTTTTTTTTCGTTTATAAGCGCCGTCTGGGTGGACGAAACGTCATTCGGCAAATCCACCAAGGGCACAATTCTTTTCGTTATCTTCGTCATCGTTTTCCTGTTCTGCGGCTACACCTTCACCATGTCGACGATTACCCAAAAGCAGGTCGGCTTCTTAAGGCTCTGGTTTGATTCATTATCCGCGCCCCCCATGCCGGAGGAAGAGCCGCCTCCTGATCTGAAGAAGGATGAGTCGCCGTCGCTGACCGCGGAGACGGAGGAAAGCCTTGAGGAAGAAGAGGCTGAGGCGGAGGAAGGGTCCGAGGAAGAAGAGGGGAAAGAGGAAGAGGAAGAGGAGGGGGAAAATGAGGGGGAAGATGAGGAGGAAAAAGAAGAGGAGGAAGGGGAAGAGGAGCCCCCGATCCCGCCCTACATGGAACAGCATTATAAGTATTTCATGGGATTCCTCGACGCCGGTTTGAACAAGATCAAGGTCAGTCAGGACGTTCAAGGAAACTTCAACAGGTTTGGCGTCAACCTGTTCCTCGCCGGAGCCAACGAGGCCATGTGCCGGAAACTCGGCCTGGATGATCTCACCAAGGCCGCCGTCCTCGGCGAAGCCGTGAAGAACATGGGATTCAAGAAGGAAGAGGCGAAAAACTTCTCCGAAAAGTGCCACGAATACATGACCGCCGACGCCCGTTACATGCAGATGTACCAAGCCGGCCTCAACGCCATGAACACCTACATGGAGGACCGGGATCACATCGGCGAGAACCTGAACAAGGCGCTCACCGAATGGAACATGCCCAAAGTGGAAAATGAACCGCCGGGGCCGATCACCGTCATGTTCACTGATATGGTGGGCTCGACCGCGTTCACCCAGTCCAAGGGCGACTTTGTCGCCCAGGAGGTGGTGCGCGTCCACAACCGCATCGTCCGCGACGCCCTCACCGAATTCACCGGCAAGGAAATAAAACATACCGGCGACGGCATCATGGCCTCGTTCTCCAACACCTCGAAAAGCGTTAATGCGGCGATCTTCATCCAGAAGAAAGCCGCCGTCCACAACGAGTCCAACGCCGATTTGCCGCTACACCTGAAAATCGGCCTTAACGCCGGCGAACCCATCGCCGAGGACGACGACTTGTTCGGGGCCATGGTTCAGCTTTCGGCGCGCATTGTCGACAAGGCGGAGGCCGGACAGATTCTCGCCTCCGAAACCGTTTTCGGCATCTGCTCGGGCAAGGAAATTCACTTTGAAAACCGCGGAAAGTTCGAGATAAAGGGCTTCGAAGACGACCTCACCCTGTATGAAGCGATTTGGCGGGAAGACGCCCTTCCCCCCGAAGAGCCTATGGATGAGCAGAAGGATGAGAAGGAAGAGACGAAGGAAGAAGCGAAAACGCCGCCAGAGGAGGAGAAAAAAGAAGAGACTCCGGTTCCAGTTGAGGAACCTTTAAAAGATGCGGCGGAAGAACCCGCGGCCGCCACCAAGGAAGAAGCGCAAACGCCGCCGCCAACGACTCCCGAGCCGACTTTGCAACCCACATCCGAACCGCCTTTCATCGCGGTCACGTCCACAAAAGACTATAATGAATAGGAGCCCCCTTGGAACGTCCATCCTCGCCTGCGTTATCGACGGAAAGCTTTAAATTCCAGCCATCCGCCTGATGTCCCGCTTTATGTCCCCTGGGCTTTTCCCGGACTCGCGCAAATGGCGCAGCGTGAGGGAGCGCTCGCGCTTGGCGAAACGCTTTCCGTCGGCGCCGGTTAGCAGGCGGTGGTGATGGTAGTCCGGCGTATCCAGACCGAGCAGCGCCTGCAATAAACGGTGAACATGGGTGGCTTCGAACAGGTCCTCGCCCCGCGTCACCAAGGTCACGCCTTGCAGATGATCGTCGACGGCGCAGGCCAAATGGTAGCTGGTCTTGATGTCCTTGCGGGCCAACACCACGTCGCCGAAGGGTTTGGGTCTGGACGCAACGACGCCTTTTTCCCGGTCGCTCCAGGTGTGTGGACCGGCCTGCTCAAGGGCGTTTTCCATGTGAAGGCGCAGGGCGTGGGGCTCGCCCGAACAGACGCGGTCGGCGCGGGCCTGGGGCGGCAGGTTGCGGCAGGTTCCGGGATAGGGCGCCCCCTCGGGGCCATTGGGGTGACCATGGGGGGGGAGACCATGAGGCGCCTGTCCGGCCCGGGCGATTTCCTCGCGGATATCCTTGCGGGTGCAAAAACAGGGATAAAGAAGCCCCAAACGGTCCAGTTTATCGAGCGCCCCGGCGTAATCGTCCATGCAGCCGGACTGGCGGCGGACGGGTTCCTTCCAGGCAAGCCCCAACCATTGCAGGTCTTCAAAAATGGCGTCCTCGAATTCGGGGCGGCGGCGTCCCGCGTCGATGTCCTCAATGCGCAGAATAAACCGCGCGTTCGCCTTTTCAGCCGCCTCCCAGGCGAACAGAGCGGAATAGGCGTGGCCGAGATGAAGAAATCCGGTCGGGCTCGGCGCGAACCGGGTAACCGCGGTCTTGGGGCTTCGTTTTGCCATGATCAGCCA
>CAJXGZ010000076.1 GCA_913053795.1 uncultured Rhodospirillales bacterium
ACCGGGCGTCCGGCGCCGGCGGCCAGCACGTCAACAAGACCGACAGCGCCGTGCGTATGACTCATTTGCCCACCAACATCGTCGTGCAGTGCCAGAACGACCGCTCACAGCACAAAAACCGGGCCGCCGCCATGTCCATGTTGAAGGCGCGGCTTTATGAATTGGAGCTGCAAAAACGCGAGGCGGACGCCCAGGCCGAACATGACGCCAAGACCGAGATCGGCTGGGGACGCCAGATTCGCTCCTACGTCCTGCAGCCCTATCAGATGGTCAAGGACCTACGCACCGGCGTCGAGACCTCCAACACGCAAGGGGTGCTTGACGGCGGCCTGGACCCCTTCATGGCCGCCGCCCTGGCTTCGCGCGTCAAGGGAGATAACGGCAAAGACCCTACTGTATAATAAATTCCTTGAAGAGAACGGTGAGCGCCTTCGCCGGCGCGATTTCACGATTAATGATGCCGATAATGCCGGCGCGCAGTTTATCGGCTCCCTCCTTGCCCACCAAGTCGGATCGCGTCTGCGAACGCAGATAGGTATTTATGTTATCGATAATTTTGACCTCCGCCTCCTTAAGCCGCGGAAGATGGGTGGCGGACAGTTGAATTGTCGGCTGAAACTTAAGGTACGGCGATCTGCAACGGTCGGTCTTAAGGTCAACGGTTAATGACTGAAAGTCATGATAGATAGGAGGGGCAGGAAGCTCAACGGTCGCCGTCGCCGCGCCGCCGCCCGAGAAAATGAAAAAATAGGCCCCGCCGCCTCCCGCAGCTAGTAAAAGCAGCGCGGCGATCAAAATAATCAGCTTCTTTTTGCCGCCGCCGGCAGGCTCCGGCGCCTCCTCGGACTCCGGTTCTTGGTCCTCTGACTTATCATCGGCCATCATCGTCTCCTTGATTATCCACTAGCTTGCTTACACGGAACGGCTAAATCAAGTTGTTATAATGATCATGCGTGCGTTTCGCCGTTTCTATAATCAGCTCCTTTAAGGTTGCGCCACAGGCGGTTGGGGCGGCGATCTCGGCCAGCTTCTCCTGGAACCCTTGCGGCGGGTCCTCTTGAAGGGGGCCGCCAAAGCTCAAGCGCAGCATCAGTTGCATCCCCTGCCACAAGTTCAGAGCTTGGATCAGGTCCCGCGCGGCGCCGTCCTCCAGAAGCCCGGCGTCATGAATGCGCTCCAGCGCCTCTATGGTATTCGTCGATAGAATTTGGGGATGGGCGTGAGCGTGCTTGAGTTGCAAATACTGGGCGATGAATTCGATGTCCACCAAACCGCCGCGAAGGTGCTTGACCTCCCAGATCGATTCGGCGCGGCGCTCCTCGTCCATGCGCGCGCGCATGCCGGCGACGTCGCCAAGAAGTTTGTCGGCGTCTCTCGGTCTCGTCAGCGTTTCGCGGATAACGGCTTCAACCTTTTCACGCAAGGCCGCCGGCCCGGCGATCACGCGGGCCCGCGTCAAGGCCATATGCTCCCAGGTCCAGGCGGATTCCCTCTGGTATTGTTCAAACGCCTCATAGCTGGAGGCGATGGGGCCGGCCTTGCCGGAGGGACGCAACCGCATATCCACTTCATAAAGCCTTCCTTCCGCGGTTAGCGCGCATACGGCGTTGATCAGACGCTGGCTCAGGCGGGAAAAGTATTGGCTGGGAGAAAGGGGGCGGTCGCCGTTCGAGACCTCGGCCGATGGATCCGTGGCGTAAATAAAAATCAAATCCAGGTCCGAGACCGGCATCATTTCACGGCCGCCCAGTTTTCCCATGGCGGCGATAACCATATTTGAACCGGGCGTTCCTGAGCCGGGGAAAACGCCGTGATAGGCGGCGAATTCCTTTTCCACGCAAGGCGACAAACCTCCCAAGGCGCATTCGGCGATGCTGCTCAGCGCTTCGGAAGCCGCACTTGGGGAAAGATGGCCGCGCAGAATTTGGACGCCGACCTGAAACTTGCGGTCATTAGCCCATCTACGGCTGACGTTCAGCAAGTCCTCCAGGGTTTCGCCCCGCTCCGTGGCCAAATCCAAGGATTGCGCCAATTCGGCGTTCAGGTCCTCTTGAGACGGCGGGCTCTCGAAGAACCCCCCGGCGAGGACGCTGTCCAGAATGGAGGGATTGCGGCTCAAGTGACTGGCCAAACGTGGCGCTTCACCGACAATTTCAGCCAAAAGACCAAGCAAATTTGGGTTGGCGTATAACATTGAGAAAACCTGCACCCCCGAAGGAAGCCTGGACAGGAACGCGTCAAATTTCAAAAACGCTAAGTCGGGATCGCTGGTTTCGGACAAAGCCTTCAACAGCAAGGGCATAAGCTCGGTCAGCATCCCCCGCGAGCGGGCCGAGCGGGTGGAGCGGTAGCGGCCGTGGTGCCACTTGCGAACCGTTTCGTCGACCATTTTCGCGTTGCCGTATCCAAGGCTTTCAAGGGTTTTCAAGGTCTCCGGATCGTGTTCGGCGCCGGTGAACACCAAATTGCCGGCGACGGCGCTCTCGGCGCCCAGTGACGGATGTTCGTCAAACAAAGCCGCGTAATGCGTCTGCACGGCGCCCATGTGCGCCAAAATCTCGGAGGCGAAGCCTTCGGCTCCATCGTAACCAAGGAACACGGCCAACTCCCTTAAGCCCTCGCCGTCTTGGGGCAGGGCATGGGTTTGCTCGTCATTAATCATTTGCAGCCGATGCTCGACCTTGCGCAAAAACTCATAGGCATGGATCAATTCGTCGGCGGCCTTGGCGGTCACATGACCCTCCGCCGCCAACGCTTCAAGCGCTTCGATGGTGGCGGCGCGCCGCAAGCCGGGCTGACGCCCGCCCCAAATGAGTTGCTGGGTTTGAACGAAAAATTCAATTTCGCGAATGCCGCCGTGACCAAGCTTGACGTTATGCCCGGACAACGCAATATCCGCAAAGCGGCGCTGAACATTGATCTGGCGCTTAATGGAATGGATGTCCTGGATGGCCGCGAAGTCCAGGTTTTTCCGCCAAATGAAGGGCTCCAGCCACTTTATGAAAGCGGCGCCGGCCTCCAGATCGCCGGCGGCGGCGCGGGCCTTGATCATGGCGGCGCGCTCCCAGTTTTGGCCAAGAGTCTCATAATAAGTTTCAGCCGCCGGAAGCGGAACCGCCACCGGCGTGGCGCCGGGATCGGGCCGCAGCCTCAAATCGGTGCGAAACACATAGCCGTCGGCGGTGCGCTCATCCAACAGACGCATGATGTTGCGCGTCAGGCGCACCATCAGCGTTTGCAGTTTATCCGGCGGGGCGGTCCGCGTTTTCCCGGGGTCGTAAAGGACGATCAGGTCGATGTCGCTGGAATAGTTGAGCTCGCGCGCGCCCATTTTGCCCATGGCGAGAATGATCAATCCTGAATCTTTCTCGGGATCATCTTCATGGGCCAGGGTTAGGGCGCCGGTTTTCGCGGCTTGGCGCAACACGCAAGCCGTGGCGCATCTCAGCGCCGCATCGGCGAAATCGGTAAGAGACGCCGTAACCTTCTCAAGTGTCCAAGCGCCGGCAATGTCGGCGACGGCGGCGCTCAGCGCGATTCGCCGTTTGGCGAGGCGCAGTATTTTCGCCAATTGAGCTTCATCAAGTCTCTCTTCACGGGCTCGTTTCAACGCCTCCATGGCCATGGCGCAGGCGTCTTCAGGACCGGCCTCCATCAGGCGGCTTGTGAAAACGGGGTCGGATACGGCGCACTGAGTAAGAAAAGGACTGTTTCCGAAAAGCGGCTCCAAAAGACGCCGGACTTCAGCGCTATCGGACGCGCCATCCGGAACGGGGCCGGATGTTTCAAGCGCTTCGCGCCAAAGCTCGAAACCCAAGGCCGCGCGTTCGGGATTGGCGGAATCAGGAAGCTTGCGCAACTCGGAGGCAAAACTGTTATGTTGCATTTATTATTGCTCCGATATAATTGCTCTGATTTACCGCAACCTGCGTTAATACGTGGCGGCTGTCATGATACCTTCGGTCCTGGGAACGCGTATAGACTCTTCAGGGGACGTTTTTGATTAAGCGCACGTTTCGTGGAATGTTCCAGCTTCTTGGTGGATTAGGCGCCGGCCTAGCCATCATGATTGCGCTCGCCTTCTGGCAGTTTTCCCAGGGTCCGATTTCCCTCGCCTTCCTTACGCCTTATATTGAAAAAAGCCTGAGCCAGAACTTCAAGGCTTTCAACGTGCGCCTGGACGACGCCATTCTAACCTGGGCCGGATGGGAGCGCACACTGGATTTCCGCATCATTAACGCCCGCGTCGTCAGGGACGACGGCGTCGTTGTCGCGAGGGCTCCCGAACTGGCTTTATCTCTGAGCGGCGCCGCCTTGCTGAGGGGCATGGCGGCGCCTAAAAGCATCGAGTTGTTCAGGCCAAAACTGCTTCTCTTGCACCGCAAGGGCGGCGGCTTGGAGCTTGGATTCAATGAAGGGGGCGGCGCCTCGGGCGAATTGGCGGAGCGTCTTTTCGCCGAATTCCTAGCGGATCCTGATTCCAGCCGCGCAACCGGATACCTGAAAAAAATATCCGTTGTCGACGCCGACCTGGTCATTGATGACCAAAGCCTGGAAATGACCTGGTCGTCGCCATTGACGCAGGTAAAGTTTTGGCGAGTCAACGGCGGCATCAAGGGCGAAATTTCCCTTGAGCCCGAAGTCGATGGCCGGAAATCTCAATTCTCCATTGCCGGCGACTACTTCACCAAAACGCGTAAATTCGACCTTGGACTTAATTTCAAGAACGTCAGCCCCGCCGTCTTTTCCAACCTTCTCCCGGGACTTGAACCCCTTACCGCCTTAGACCTTCCGCTGGAGGGAACGGCGATGGTCAGCGCGGGCGTTGACGGCAAAGTGGATAACGTCGACTTCGACTTCACCGGCGGCCAAGGAAGCCTGCGGCTGCCGGCCCCGCATAACCAGAATATGGATGTGGAGCGGTTGCGGCTGAATGGGAACTACGACGGCTCATCCAAAACATTGAATGTGGAGGACCTGTCCATCAATCTTGGGGCGGATGGGACGCTGGTCTTGCCGGCGTCCGGCAATCACGCTTTGCCCTTGAAATCGCTACGGATCAATGGACGCTATTTCTTTGATGAGAATCGTCTAGAGATCACAGCCTTGCGGGCGGACCTCCACGGCCCATCCGCCGAACTCAGCGCGACCATTGACGGCGTCGGCGGCAATATGGAAATCAAGGCGAAGGGCGTCCTCTATGAAATGCCGGTGGACGACTTTGACCGATATTGGCCAAACGCCTGGGGAACCAGCGCCCAGGAATGGTGCGTGAAGAGCCTTTCGGACGGGATGGTCAAGGAAGCCCGCATCGACATTCACTTGCGCTCCGGCCCCGAGAGCGGCTTGAAGATCGTGTCGCTTAGCGGCGGCATGGACCTGGAAAATATCACGGTGAATTACCTGACCCCCATGCCCAAGGTCAAAAAGATCACCGGCACGGTCAAATTCGACCAGGATCGTTTTGATATTTACCTGAACCACGGCGAAACCGGAGATCTGAAAATTCGCAAGGGAACCATTTTCATCACCGATCTCCAAGAGGAAGACCAATACATCGACATCAAGCTTTTCATTAACGGCTCCATGAGGACCGCCATGGAGCTGATCGACTCCAAGCCCCTGGAGTTCGCCAAGGATTTAGGCCTGGACCCCGCCAAGCTAAGCGGCAAGGCGGAGATGGAGCTTGATCTCTATTTCATCCTGGAGCGCGCCGTCACCAGGGACCAAATAAAGGTCTCCGCCGTTTCAGATGTGCATGACGTTGTCATTATCGACGCCCTGCCCGGCGTTGACGTTTCCAGCGACAAGCTACACATCAAGCTCAATAACAAAGGAATGGACGTTAAGGGCCAGATAAAACTCGGCGAAGTCCCAGCGATGATGAGCTGGCGGGAGAACTTCATCAAAAAACCTAAATTCCGCAGCCTCTACAAACTCTCCGGCGGCGTCCTTAACACCAAAAACATCGCCTCCCTGGGCTTGGATTTGTGGCCGATTTCAGAGGACGCCTTCAAAGGTTCCGCCGCCGCCGAAGCCCGCTACACAAAATTCGACAAAAAACCCTCCATTCTGGAGATAAAAACAGACCTGACCGATATGGATATCTCGCTCCCAACTCTCGGGTGGTCCAAGAAAGCCGGGGTCGGCGGAAAGGCCATCGCCGAAATTAATTTCTCAGGGAATCACATCAGAAATATCCCCTTCGTCACCATCGCCGCCGGTGATCTTGTGCTCAAGGGCTCCGCCGGTTACGGCAAGAAAAACGGCGTCTTGCAGAGGATAACGCTTGATAATATCGCCTATGGCCGGACAAAAATGAAGGGCAAGGCGACGCTTGAAGAAAACGGCGGCTGGATCGTTAAACTTAAAGGGAAAAGCATTGATCTAAAGCCGGTGTTCAGTGAAATATTTAAAGACAAACCCGCCAAGAAGGATAGCCCGGACCTGCGTTTCACCCTTTCCGCCGACCTGGAGCGCGTATGGCTCAATCAAAAGACTTACCTCAAGCGCGTTTCCGGCGTCATGTCGCGCGACGGCGAAATGTGGAGCCGAATGAACTTCAAAGGCTTGGTGGGCAATAACAGGGGATTGGGGATCACCATATCGCCAAACAAGAAAAACAACCGCGTCCTCTCCATCATTTCCGATGACGCCGGGGACTTGTTTAAAACCTTCGGTTTCTATGACAACATGATCGGAGGAACGCTTAGAATAAACGGCGAATTTAACGACGCCGTTCCCGAATCGCCGTTGAGCGGCAAGCTCACCGTTGACGACTACCGTTTAGTCAACTCCCCGGTCTTGATTCAAATGCTGGGCATCTTGGCCCTTACCGGCATCATCGAAGCCCTGCAACATGAGGGACTTTATTTTGACACCCTGATTGCGCCGTTTACCCTGAAAAACGGCGTTTTGGAGCTGAAGGGCGCCAAGGCCACCGGCATCACGCTCGGTTATACCGCTTCGGGCAAAATAGATACCCAAACCGAGAAGGTTGATCTGAAGGGCACGGTGATCCCCGCCTACGCCATAAACAGTTTTCTTGGCGTTCTCGATAAAATACCGGTCTTCAAGGAAATCTTCACCGGCGAGGATGAAGGCGGCGGCCTCTTCGCCGCCAACTACAGAATGACAGGCCCGATGGAGAAGCCAAAAGTCTCGGTAAGCCCCCTGTCTGTCCTGGCGCCGGGCATTTTCCGCGATTTATACGGCGCCATCGAGGACGGAGTCATGGGTGAGCCTGGGGGCGATACAGGATCGAAAAAAACCGTCAAAAATAAGAAAAAGACGCTCGAAGAAGAAATCCCGCAAGCGGACTGACGGCTAAACAGGATTGTTCATGAACGCCTCCATATGGAAGCGCGTCTGACTGGGTGAATGGCGGTATTCCAAACCCACGGGACAGGCAAGGCGGCTGAGGCAGCCGCTGGAAAGGCACTCACCTCCGTCAGGCGCCGCAAGGTAATCAATGCATATGTTCTTATCAAATCCCGTGGCGTTAAGCGCGTCGACCGGACAGGCGGAAAGGCATGGTTTATCTTTGCAGGACTCACAGGGGTTAAGCCAAGCGGCTTGTGGCGGCAGGTCAAGCTTTTCCTCAAAAGCCAGCGCGCCGCGATAGGCGCGCCACAATCCGAACATGGGGTGAATGAGAATTCCAATAGGCGAAGGCCGGCCGGCTCCGGCCAGTTCGGCCCATTGCGCAAACGGAAGATACGGCTTCTCAAAAGGCAGCAGCAAGGCCTTCGCCCCAAGATCGCCGGCCACCTTGTTCAAGACGCGGCGAGTCCAGGCGTCAAGCGGGTTGGGATCATTCTCGCGCTTGGCGTTGAAGGCTTTCCACATTCCCGGTCCGGCGCTCCCTATCAGCACCAGCGTGTTGGCGCCGCCAGGAACCCCATCGCCTTTTCGTGGATGAAAAGCGCCTACGCACACCAGACCAGTGGCGGCGACGGCGGTGACGGCATTCTCAAGAAGAATCTTCCGGCGCCCTGTTAATTTTCCAGCTTTCATGTTCATGTCGGATTTGGCGATGTCTTTGACAAGGTCGAAAATTAACTTGCGCAGATGGCCTTCGACGATACGGTCATAATATTTAACGAACTCAACTACACGACTATAAACAGACGATTTTAACGACAACAATTTTTTTTCGGGAGGCGGCTTCGGCAACCCTTCAAAAAAATAAGAAATATCCGTATCCATGGCCTGGCTTAGACAATACAAGTGACTTATTTTGATGCGTTGTTTGACGTTCTCAAATCTAAAGGCCGTGCCGGGCGTGGAGTCCATGGCCTTATCCAGATCATCCAGGGAAACACCCTGTTCCCGTCGGCGCCGGCGAAGGCGCTCTGCTATGTGGCGATCAATGTAATTGGTTTTATTGCTCATTAATTAATGGGTCCAATAACCGTTTTGCAATGTGAAATTGCACATATGCTCATATTACGCTGATTAGTATAGCACACGCAAAGGCGGAGACAAACCGAAAGAACTTACAGTCTGAAATTGAGTCCCGCCTTCTTTTCGCCAAAAAAACAGAATATCTATTGGATGAATAAATTGCTAACCGCAGCGGTTAGTTTTTGGTCGATTGAACCAGCGTCTTGATGAAATGGAGCAACCTCTTAAACACTTCTTTGTCGCCGATTTCAGATAAGTTGTGCATAAGCTCGATGGTCTCGTCGGAAATGTTCGGGTCATGCATGAAAATGGATGACTCTTCCTTGAGGCCAGGACCGGAGAAGTCAAGACCCTCAAAGAAGAATGCGGCTTCAACATCCAAAGTTACGGCGATTTTATAAAGCGAGCTGGCGCTGATGCGGTTGGAGCCATTTTCGTATTTTTGAACTTGTTGAAATGTTACGCCGATGGCTTCGCCAAGCTTGGTTTGGCTCAAGCCAAGGCTTTTGCGGCGAATTCTTACAAGCCTTCCCACATGAACATCAATTGGGTCGGGGGCTTCCTTGGGCGGTTTTTTTATCATAGAGCGCTGTTTCCGCATGACGCATGACACGCACCATAGCACATGCGATGGATGGTGGACAATCAAGGTATGGCACAACCATTTCAGAAATCGAAATTTTCTCCAGCGGCCTTGACTTAGCCCACCTCCACGCCCATAAAATGATGCTCTAGAGAACGACGTCCCACCGGGGCGCCGCCAGTCCGCGAGTTTCGCGCACTGGCGTTTTTT
>CAJXGZ010000077.1 GCA_913053795.1 uncultured Rhodospirillales bacterium
TATTGTTTGAGGGCAGGCGAAACACCAAGGTCTTGCCAGCGCCAACAACGAACAGTAACATCGCCGCCTTGTTAGTGGCGAGGAGTCATCATGTTCAAAGGCAGCCTGGTTGCACTGGTGACGCCGTTCGACAGCAGTAATCGGGTCGATTTTGCGTGTCTCAAGTCCCTGATCGATTTTCATGTTGATGCTGGCAGCGATGGTCTGGTCGTTGCCGGGACCACGGGCGAGGCAGCGACACTGACCCGCGACGAGCATGAGGAATTGATCGAGCGCGCCGTCGAACTGGCGGCGGGCCGTGTGCCCGTCATCGCCGGGACTGGCTCGAATTCCACGGCGCAAACCATCGATCTCTCTCGAGCCATTGGCAGATCGGGTATCGATGCCTACCTGCTGGTGGTGCCGTATTACAACAAGCCGCCGCAGCGCGCGCTGAGTGCGCATTTCCGTACGGTGGCGGATGCGGTGGATTGCCCCATCCTGCTTTACAATGTGCCCTCGCGCACGGGGGTCGACCTGGTGCCGGAGACGGTAGCGGAGCTGGCCACAGTGCGGAATATTGTGGGTATCAAGGAAGCGAGCGCCCGCCTGGAACGCGTAGGCGAATTACGTCGTCGGTGCGGATCGGAGTTCGTATTGCTTTCCGGAGATGACGCCACGGCGGCGGCTTTCATGCTGGCCGGTGGCGATGGTGTGGTGTCGGTCACGGCTAATGTTGTGCCGCACCGCATGCGTTGCTTGTGCGATGCGGCGCGGAGCGGGGATATTGAAACGGCACGGGCACTGGATCGGGAACTGGTGCCGTTGAATCAGGCGCTGTTTGTGGAGTCGAATCCGATACCGGTCAAATGGGCGCTGCAGCGGATGGGGCGGATCGAATCCGGGATTCGTCAACCCCTGGTGAACCTCGCCGAAGTGCACCGGGCAGCGGTGGAATCGGCGCTGAAAGTGCTGGGAGTAGTGGAATGAGGCGAAACATATTGTTGATCGTAATGCTGGGTGCGCTGGCCAGTCTGGCCGGGTGTTCGCATTCCTGCGTGCCACCGGGCTGGTATCAGGCTCGCAGTGTGCCGTTGCCGCAGCCACCGCCGGGTGCGAAGCCGATTGTGCATGATCCACGCTACGATGTTTCCGGCGGTGCGGCACGCGGGACACCGAGTCGGGATGAAGCCTGCCTGGTGACCCCCCCCAATGCGGTAACTGCACCGGCTGCGGCGGGTGCAACGAAAGCGGGAATCCGGGGCAAGTAAGAGATAGATCAAGGCTTGCAGGAGAGGTGTCCGAGTGGTTGAAGGAGCACGCCTGGAAAGCGTGTATGCGTTAACGCGCATCGCGGGTTCGAATCCCGCCCTCTCCGCCATATGGCCTGCTGCAACGACTGCGCACGCCATCCCGGCAGGGTGTCTGCAGGGGCTGCGCAGGATGGGATGCGCATCTTCCCCGCGTGTACGCGCGGGTGGCTACACCGTACTTCAGGCGGCATCCGATGCCTGTCCTGTCAGGATTGTTCGAGGTGATTTAAAAGTTTCAATGGTGACCCGCATCAGCCTCCCGCGACGATATGCCGTGAACCCCGTCAGGCCCGGAAGGGAGCAGCGGCAGCGGTGGACTCGGGTGCCGGGGTCAAGCGGGTGCGGGTTGCCACCCTTGTTCGTGATGGTGCCGCGGTAATGGCTTACCTGGCGCTGGCGCGTCGCTACCGGCCACGGCGTTTTGCCGATGTCGTGGGCCAGGCGCACGTGGTGCGCGCGCTGAGTAATGCGCTCGACCAGGGGCGCCTGCATCATGCCTATCTGTTCGCGGGTACCCGGGGTGTCGGCAAGACCTCGATTGCACGCATTGTCACCCAGTGCCTCAATTGCGAGCGTGGTGTGAGTTCCACACCGTGTGGGGAATGCGGCACCTGCCATGCCATCGAGGCGGGGCGATTTGTCGATTTCATCGAGCTCGATGCCGCCTCGCGCACCGGCGTGGAAGACATGCGCGATTTGCTGGAATCCACGGCCTATACGCCGGCTGCGGGGCGCTACAAGGTGTATCTGGTCGATGAGGTCCACATGCTCTCCAAGAACGCCTTTAATGCCTTGTTGAAGACGCTGGAAGAGCCGCCCGAGCATGTGAAATTCATCTTTGCCACCACCGAAATCCGCAAGGTGCCGGTAACCGTTCTGTCGCGCTGCCAGCGCTTTGATCTGCGCCGGGTGGACGCCGAGGGCTTGACCGCTCATTTCGCCTCCATCGCCGAAAAGGAGGGCGCCAAACTCACCCAAGGGGCCTTGCAGCTGATCGCGCGGGCCGCCGACGGCAGCGTCCGCGACGGTCTCAGCCTGCTCGACCAGGCGATCGCCCATACCGGCGGCGAGGCCGACGAGGATCAGGTGCGGCGTATGCTGGGACTGGCTGACCGCTCTGTCACCTTCGACTTGATGGAGGCGCTGATGAAAGGCGACGCCCCGGGCGCCCTTGAGTTGCTGGCCGGGCAATACGAAGCGGGCGCCGATCCCATCGCCGTGCTTGAGGACTTGCTGGAGTTGAGCCATTGGCTGACCCGCGTCAAGGTGACGCCCAAGGCCGCCGACGATCCGATGACGCCCGAGGCCGAACGGGTGCGAGGCCGCGACATGGCCCAGCGCCTGTCCATGGCGGCGTTGGCCCGGGCTTGGCAGATGCTGTTGAAGGGCTTGGGCGAGGTCCGCGCCGCGCCAAGGCCCTTGCAGGCGGCGGAAATGATCCTGGTCAGGCTGGTCTACGCCTCCGGCCTGCCGACGCCGGAAGAGGCTCTGAAGTCATTGAAAAAAGAGGATGCGCCGGTCTCCTCGCCCACCTCTTCCGCGCCTGAACCCCCGGCGCCTGAACCCCCGGCGCCTGAACCCCCGGCGCCTGAACCCATGGCGGCGGTCGCCGGCGGTGCGCCGGAACCGGCGCCCCAGCCGTTGCAAGCCGAGCCCCAGGCTCTGCAAATCGCACCCAAGGCGCTGCAAACCGAGCCTGATCCCGCAAGCTTCGATGAGGTGGTGGCCTTGACCGAGAAAAAGGGCGAAATGATCCTCCACGCCAACTTGATCAACAACGTGCATTTGGTCAATTTCGAGCCCGGCCGCATCGAGTTCCGCCTGGCCGAGGACGGCGGTGGCAATATGCCCTTCCAGTTGAGGGAGTTCCTCAACAACAACACGGCGCGAAAATGGATGGTGACGGTCAACACAAACGAGCCGGGCGACCTCTCCTTGCGCCAGAAAGAAGACGAAGCCACAGCCGAAACCAAGGCCCATGCCGCCGAATCCCCGCTGGTCAAGGAAATCCTGGAAACCTTCCCCGGCGCGGTTATCGAAGACGTCCGCGAAATCGAGCCGGAGGAAGGCTCTTAAAGTATTTCACGCCGTCACTCCCGCCCCCCCTCGTCATTCCCGCGAAGGCGGGAATCCAGGAACCACGCGGAAATCCTGGACTCCCGCCTCCGCGGGAGTGACGAAGAGGGGGACGGGAGCGGCGGCGTGATTGGGATCGAAAGGACGTAACCATTTGAATCCGTTGCTTTCATTTTGAGCCAGACGTTTGGAAAAATTATAGTATTTCCCCGACCACGCGCAGATTTTCTTCATTTAACGGGTAGACCTTGAAATCAAGCCCTTTCTTGAGGTGAATTTTCTTGTCGCCGACGATGAAGGGTTCCGATATGGCCTTGGAGATTCTCTTGGTCACCGTATCCGTATCGACGGCGCCGGCGCCGGAGGGGGCGTTGGCGATGACGCCGAAGCCGAAGCCTTCCAGGTAGGCAAGCGTATCCGCTTCGCGAAGACATCTTTTCAATTTCAAGGAAACGTCCTTTAGCAGCTTGGCCTTGACGTCCTTGTTCAAGGGGCCGCCGCTATTCTCCATCTCGGTAATTTCATCCATCCTAATCATAACGAGGGCGGAAACGCTCCCGGACCGCTTTTCCATGGAGGCCAAATATTTCATGCGGTCTTTCAGCAATTCACGGTTGGGCAGCCCCGTCAATTCGTCGTACAGCCCTTGTCCAACAAAGACGTTTTTCAACATATCGGCAAGACGGTCGGCAATGATCCGCGTTAAATTGGCGCTCATCTCCCTGTCTTCCCTGATGTGCTTGATGAAAATGTCCTTGGAAATGCTGAGAACGGTTAAAGGGCTTTTGGCCCGGATGCTCGCCGTGCGCGGGGCCTCGCACAACAGGGCCAATTCCCCGACCAATTGGCCTTCATCCAGCGTCGCCACCACCTTGCCGCCCTTGGAAGTATCGACGACCACATCGACGGAGCCGTTGAGTATAACATAGGCGACCTCCGCCACGCTTCCCTGCATGAAGAGATACTGGCCTTCCTTGAACTGCTGCCGGTCCGCGGTAAAGGCCAGCAGCTTTAATCGCGAACGATCCATTTCCGCGAAGAACGGGACACCGGCCAACAAATTGGCCTCCTCGTCCAGCTCGCTTCCCGCCGCCGCCGGGGAGTCCTCCTGGGCGCCCGCGGTTTCGCTTGGCCGCTCGGGCGCCTCTCCCTTCAAGGGCTCGGCGACCCTTCCCCGCTCCACGTGCAGCACGCGATCGAACTTGCTTTCAAAATCGCCATGGTCATCGACCCAGATGAGGCCGCCGTCCTTCATTTCCTCTTTAATCCTCTCGAAGATGATGTTTTGCGCATTGGCGTCAAGGGATGTGGCCGCCTGATTGTAGATCAACAATTGAGGGCTTTTCAGAAGGCAGCGGGCGATGGACAGTTTCTGGCGCTGGACCGATGAAAGGCGTTTGCCGGCGACGCCCACGTCGAAATCAAGCCCCACCTGCAAAATAGCTTTGCGCAGGCCAAGCTCATCGATCACCTTGGCGAGCAGGCCGCCGATGCGCGCCGCGCTTTCAGCTTGGCCGCCGGATAACTTCCCAAAAAGAATGTTGTCCTGGATGCAACTGGCGGGGTTGTAGCTTTCAATATCGAAGAAGGCGATGGTGGCGCTGAGGTCGTCTGATAGGGTTTCGGAAAACACCCGCCGCGCCTCGAGGATGCGCTTCTTCATTTCGTCATCGATCAGGTTCAGGTGATGGCGGGACACGATAAGCTTAAAGGGAAGGTCGATAAGCCGTGCGCGGTCATTCTCATCAATATTGTCCAGTCCATGCGACGACGCATGAGCGGTGATTCTCTGGAACTCCGGAAGATCGTCGGAATCGATGAAGCTGAAGCGTTCAAAAAACTCGTGATCGGGGGCCAGGTCCTGGAACAACTCGACCATGAGATTGGCCATGGAGCGGCCGATCTTAAGAAAATCCCCGGTCAGGCCGACCTCTTCCAGAACGGCGAGGACATGGGGGTTGTTTCCCAGCGTCTCTATGTTGAAGGTCTTGTCCAAGGGCGCGCCGAAAAGGATGTTCTCGGCCACCGACGCATTGTCGTTGAAGCGCTTTTTGTCGAAAATCTCGACCAGGCCGGTGAGTCCCTGCTCTTTTATTTTCCTGCTGGCGACGGCGCGCGCCTTCAACACGCCCTCGGTCAACCGAGGATAGTCCCCGGCGCCGACGGTCTGCTGCATGGCGATATGGAAAACATCGTCCTCCATTTCAACGATGCGCAAAGCTTGTATGGCCTTGTCCACCAGATCGTCGTGGTTCAGGACGCCGATGGCGTCATAATCAATCCATTGGGCGTCAATGTCGAAACGGCTGTTGCCGGACAAGGCCGCTTCTTCAATTTCCTTGGGCAAGCCGGCGCCTTCTTCCTTAGGGTGATGCTTCAGACCGTAGAGAAGGGCGTCCAGAATGGGGCCGGAGCGGATATAGGCTTCTTGATCCACATAGGCGAACATCCGGCCGATTACGGCGTTTGGAAGGGTTGCCAGATTTTTATCGCCAACCGAGATTTTGCCGCCCGAGGGCAGGATCTGGCGCGCGATGATCTGCGCCAGCTCCGATCTGCCTCCGGCGCTCGATCCGACGATGGCCACATGCTCGGACATATCCAGCGAGAACGAAGCCCCATCGACGACCTTGTTTCCCTCATCCAACTCCAATGACAAGTTGGAGGCCGCCAATTTTCCCTCAATCGCTTCCGCCGGCCCGGGTTGCGGCTCCTGGAGCTTCTTGTCGAACATGCCCGCGGGTTGAAACTGTTCGGCGATCTGGGCGTATTTGATCTTGTTGTCCTCCATGCGCTGGTAGTAGGCGAGCAACTCCTTCCACGGCGCCGAAACGTCCTTGTAGGCGGCGAGAACGGCGACCAAGGACCCCAGACTTAGATCTCCTTTAATGACCAGATAGCCGCCAATGGAGTAGAAAAAAAACGGCGTCAATTGAGCCAAGAAGTTATTGAGGAACTTGATGAAGAATTTCTTGCGGTAAAACTCGTAGCGAATGTTGAAAATAGTTCCGAGGCGCTTGGAGAAATCCGCCAATTCATAATGCGTGGTGTCGTGGGCGTGAATCTCGGAAACCCCCGACACCATTTCGCCGATTCTTTCCGACAGTTTTCTGACGTTCTTCACGCGCTCCTTGGCCAGCATATTCACCCGGCGCTGAAGCTTAGGGATAAAATAGCCCTGGACCGGATAAAGGATGATGGCGGCGGTCCCTAGGATTGGATCCTGGACGAACATGAAGCCGATCAGGGTCAAAAGAATGCCGCCCTGAAAACTCGGCAGCGAAAAGGCTTCCCCGAAGAAGCCGCCGAGGGGCTCCGTTTCGGTGGCCACCATGGCGACGATCTCGCCTTGGGACAGATTGCGGAAATGGTGCAGGGGAAAGCGCATGACTCGCTCGATAAGCTGAAAGCGCAGACGGCGCAGCATGCGCTCGGCGAGCGCGCCGCGGTAGATGTTTATGAAATATTTGAAGCCGCCGTTAAAAAAAACGAGGATGAGGAACAACGCGCAGAGGCCCAGCAGGTAAGGCGTTTGCTGCAACTCAAAGCCCAGCAGGCTTTGCGGGAATTCCTTGCCGCCGATGGCGTTGTTGATGATGGTTTTCGGAATATCCAGGGACATATATAGAAATGGAAACGAGACGGCCGCCATCACAAGCAACACCACCTGTTGCTTGGCGCTGTATTTCAGTACGTACTTGAAAATGCCTTTTTCCAAGGAGCGCTCCCCCCTCATCAAGGCGCTAGAGCCTGTTTAATGAATACCGGGTCACTGAGACGCCGTCTCCAGTCCGCCGGCAAGAAAGAGCGCTCGCCCGCGGGCGCTTTCCTTGTCAGGAAACCGGAAAACCGATCTCAGTGGCCCGGTATTCATTAAACAGGCTCTAGTTTTGGCTTTTTAATTCCTTCTTGGCAAGGCCGGCGATGATTTCAGCGCTGAGGGCGGCGCCGTTGGCGTCGAAGGGCGGAACGTCGGGAAAGGGCGGCGCCTTAAGGGCCGAGTTGACGGCGGCGGCGAGGTTTTCCGGCGTTAACGCATCTTCGTCCAGCACCCGCGTCAGGCCACGCTCCTCCAGCAGGCGCGCCCTCAGGGTCTGCTCATTTTCCTCGCCGCCGGCGTAAGGGACGATGACGCTTTTCGCCTTGGCGGCGATGATTTCCATCACCGTGTTATAGCCGCCCTGAGAGATGGACAACGCGCAATTGGCGAGCAGGGTTTGAAAATCGGGGCGGGCGCGCTCGACGGCAAAGCCGCCGGCCGACTCCTGAGACTCCGACGCCCGAAACGCCGCCGCCGTCAACTCCTGGAAACGGTCCTCGGGCAGGCTATGGCCGGCCAGCAGCCGCCACCGGGAATCTTTCAACGCCGACAGTGGCCGCGCCTTGAGGGCGGCGTTCAACAGCTCCCCGGCGCCGCCCGCCGATACGATCACCTCACCTTCTCCTGGGCCTTTGCCCTTAGCCGCCGCCCCCGGCGCTCCCTTCGGCGCGGCGCGGCCTTTGTCCACCACGTAGCCGGAATAGCGCAGTTTCCCGCCCAGGCGGCCGGCCAGCGGGAAAGTGGCGGAAAAGGGAATGAACTTGGCGTCGCCATGCGCCAGGATGACATCAAAATGGGCCTGGGCCAGCTCGACCATTTCCAGGTTGCGGCCGGGCTTCTTCTTCTCGACCAGGATATCGCGCACCGAGCAAACGATTTGAGGGCGCGGACGCGCCGCCTTCGCCGCCTCAAGCAAAGGCTCCAACTCAAAGCGGAATTGGCGGCGTCCGAAGGGAAACATCTCGACCGCCAAAACCCTTGGCCGCAGCTCTTTGAAGACCTCCATGAGGCGGTTGCGCCGGTTTTCGCGCCAAGCGTCGTCAATGGGCCGGGAGTTTTCGTCGTAAAGCGGCTTGAACGTCTTGTCCATGGCCTTGGCCGGCGGCAATTGGATCAAATCGGCGCCGCCCAGATCCAGCACCTTCACCGGCTCGCCGCCCGAGACCATGGTCACGGAGACGCCGCGCCTCGTCATTTCACGGACAATGGCCGCCACCCGCATGACATGGCCGATGCCGAGAAGGTGCTGCACATAGAACATGACTTCCGAACTCATGAATTCGCCTCCCCATTTACCTCCAAGGGTATGTTGAGGCGCTCAACGCTCGGCGCGCCGCCGGCGTCGATCATGAACAGATGAGCGGCGAAGCGGGCCAGCTTCACCGGAGGCTTGCCGACCATGTTCCAGCCCGCCGCCAAGGCGTGCGTGGCGGTGATGACGCCTTGGTGAGTCACCGCCGCCGTCGGTTGCGTGAGCGACGCCAGCCAGGGCTGAAGGCGTTGTTGCACGTCCCTTGGGCTTTCGCCGCCGGGACGCCGGAAGTCGACGCCCAGACGGGCGCTTTCCTCGATCGCCTGGGGAAAGCGCTGCTCCAGTTCGTCCGACAGCAACCCTTCCCACTGGCCCCAATCCATTTCAACCAAGCGGCGCTCGATTTTCGGCTTGGCCCCCATCAGGCGCGCCGTTTCCATGGCCCGGCCAAGGGGGCTGGCCACCCAGCGATAGTCCTTGAACTCAGCCGGCAGACGCCAGCCGGCGGCGGCGGCGCGCCCTTCGGCGCTGAGGGGAATGTCGGTGGAGCCCTGGATGCGGCGTTCCGCGTTCCATTGGGTCGAAGCATGGCGCAACAGAAGCAACGGAGTCATCAGGCGATCCGCCCGAGGGCGTAATCGAGGATATGGGAGGCGACGGCGATGTCGTGGCGGTCCCGCACGCGGACGGCGGCGGCGGCGCCCATCGTGTCGTGGGCCAGCACCGCGGAGAGCTCCTTC
>CAJXGZ010000078.1 GCA_913053795.1 uncultured Rhodospirillales bacterium
CACAGTCAAAGCCCGAAGAACGAAACTGCGCCTGAAACTTGTTGGCCGTCGCGCCGTCGGGATCGACAATCAGGACTGCCTGTCGATCGGATTGGAGCAGGGCCTCGGCCAGGACGGGGATCACGTTTTGTGCATCGGCGAAGCTGGTCTTCGGCGTCCACCCCCGAAAGGGCGTCGTAAATCTCGCCGTTGACCGACTCGCAGGCCTTGAGCACGCCCTTGCCGCCATAGCGTTTCTTGTCGCCGTCGCGCAACTCCACGGCTTCGTGGACGCCGGTGGAGGCCCCGGAGGGAACGGCGGCGCGTCCTTCGGCGCCGGTCTCCAACACCACTTCCACCTCAACAGTTGGATTGCCTCTGGAATCGAGGATTTCACGAGCGTGAATGTCGATAATGGCTGTCATTATTACTGTCTCCGCTCAGATGGACGCCGGTCGAGATTTGGCTAGTTTGTCAAATTCAATCAACGTCTCAACAATCTCAGACAACTTATTGAGAGGAATCATATTTGGACCGTCGCTGAAGGCTTTTTCCGGTTCGTCGTGAGTCTCCATGAAAACGGCGGCGACGCCGACGGCGACGGCGGCGCGGGCCAGCACCGGCGCACTCTTCCAATCACCGCCAGTGGAGGTTCCGCGCCCGCCCGGCTCCTGCACCGAATGGGTGGCGTCAAAGACCACCGGACAGCCGGTGGCGGCCAACTCGGGCAGCGCCCGCATGTCGGAAACCAGACGGTTGTAGCCGAAGCTGGCGCCGCGTTCGCATAGAAGTATGTTCGCATTGCCGGCGCTTTCGATCTTCTTGACCACGTTGGTCATGTCCCAAGGAGCCAGGAACTGACCTTTCTTGACGTTGATGGCGCGTCCCGTCCGCCCCGCCGCCATAAGAAGGTCCGTCTGGCGGCAGAGAAAGGCTGGAATTTGCAGGACGTCCACGGATTCAGCAACATCACCGCAGTGAAAGACTTCATGCACGTCCGTAATCACCGGAAGGCCATATTTTTCACGGATTTCGGAGAAGATAGGCAGGGCGTCCTTGAGGCCGACGCCGCGTGGACTGTCGGCGCTGGTGCGGTTGGCTTTGTCATAAGAGCTTTTGAAGATCAGCCCGACGCCCAGTTTTTCCGTGATGTCCTTCAAGGCGGCGGCCATTTCCAGGGCGTGCCCGCGGCTTTCCAGGGCGCATGGACCGGCGATGAGGGCCATCGGCAAATCGTTGCCAAGCGTCAGACCGCCGATAGTGACATGCCGTGGTTTCGTCATGACTTTACACCAACCTCGCCTGATGGATGGCGGCGGCGATGAACGAGGCGAACAGAGGATGGGGCATGAAGGGCCTTGATTTCAATTCGGGATGGAACTGCACCCCGATAAACCAGGGATGGCTCGGAATTTCAACGATTTCCGGCAATACGCCGTCGGGCGATTTGCCGGAAAAAATGATGCCTGCGGCGGCCAGGGCCTGCTCGTAGGCCATGTTGACCTCGTAGCGGTGTCGGTGGCGTTCGCTTATGTCCTCGGTTCCGTAGATTTCGTGCGCCCGGGTTCCCTCAATCAGCTTGGCGTCATAGGCGCCGAGGCGCATGGTGCCGCCCATGCCGCCGTCGGCGCGGCGGCGCTCCAGGTTGCCGTCCTTGGTCCACTCGGTCATCAGCCCGACGATGGGATCTTCGCAAGGCCCGAATTCGCTGGAGCCCGCGCCCTTGATGCCGGCCAGAGAGCGCGCCCCTTCGACCACCGCCATCTGCATGCCGAGGCATATGCCGAAATAGGGCGCCTTGCGCTCGCGGGCGAAGCGCACGGCGGCGATTTTGCCTTCAGCGCCGCGTTCGCCGAAGCCGCCGGGAACCAGGATGCCATTGACGTTCTCCAGATGTTGGACGGCGTCCTCGCTCTCGAAAATCTCCGAATCGAGCCACTTGAGGTTGACGCGCACATTGTTGGCGATTCCGCCGTGGTCCAAGGCCTCGGACAGGGACTTATAGGCGTCCTTGAGGCCTGTGTACTTGCCGACGATGGCGATGGTTACTTCGCCCTCGGGTTCGGTGACCCGCGCCACAACCTCGCGCCAGCGCGACAAATCCGGCGGCGGCGCCTCCAAGCCGAAATGGCGGCATACCTGGCGGTCCAATCCCTGCTCGTGATAATTGATGGGGACTTCATAGATGGTCTTGGCGTCCAGGGCCGGGATCACATCCTCCTCGCCGACATTGCAGAACAGGGCGATTTTGGCGAGTTCAGGTTCGGGAATTTTGCGGTCGGCGCGGCAAAGCAGCGCGTCGGCCTGGATTCCCACGGCCAGCAACTCCTTCACCGAGTGCTGGGTGGGCTTGGTCTTCACCTCCCCCGCCGTCGGGATATAGGGCAGCAGCGTCAGGTGCAGATACATGGCTCTCTCGTGGCCCAGCTCGTTGCCCAACTGACGGATGGCTTCGAGGAAGGGCAGGCCTTCGATATCGCCGACTGTGCCGCCGATCTCGCATAATACAAAGTCCTCGTCATCGAGATCGGCGAGGACGAACTCTTTAATGGCGTTGGTGATGTGGGGAATTACCTGGATGGTGGCCCCCAGGTAGTCGCCGCGCCGCTCCTTGGCGATGACGTCGGAATAGATGCGGCCGGTGGTGACGTTGTCGCTCTGGCGGGCGTCGACGCAGGTAAAACGTTCGTAATGGCCCAGATCCAGGTCTGTCTCGGCGCCGTCGTCGGTAACGTAGACCTCGCCGTGCTGGTAGGGGCTCATGGTCCCCGGATCAACGTTGATGTAGGGATCGAGCTTGCGCAGACGCACCTTGAAACCGCGCGCCTGGAGCAGTGATCCTAAAGCCGCGGAAGCCAATCCCTTGCCGAGAGAAGAAACCACGCCGCCGGTGATAAAAATAAACCGCGTCATGGACCGACACTGTAAGCCAATTGATGCCGCCTCTAAAAGAAAAAAGGCGGAGAAAAGCCGCCTTTGTGAAAGTTTTTTTTATCGCACGAACCGAATTACTTGGCGAGCGGCGCGCTGGGCTCCTCTGGAACGACCGGTTTTTCGACCGCCGGCGGAGCCGGCTGGTCTAGGATTGAGCGCTTTTCACTGTCTCCTCCGGCCATGACGGCCAGGGTCATGGAGGTGATGAAAAAACCAATGGCCAAGCCGGTCGTGGTCCGGGTCAGCAAATCCGCCGTGGCGCGGCCGGTCATGAATCCACCACCGCCGCCGCCGCCCATGCCGAGAGCCCCGCCCTCGCTACGCTGAAGCAGAATCACGCCAACAAGAGCGATGGCGATCAACAAATGAATAACGAGAACAACTGTTTCCATGATTCCAACAATTAATAACGATTATTTTGCCGTATTTAACGCCTAAGAAGCCAAATGGCTAGGGGCAATATGGATTAATTACTGCGCTTTCAGGTCCCGCAGGTATTCCACAAGAATGTGCATTTCGGTGCTGGGATTATCCGTCCCGGCTTTTTGAGCTTCATTTAGGGTGGCTTTGGCGTTGGAAATTGCTTTATCGGTTTGATCGCCAACCAATTTATAAAGGCCCCTGTATCCCTTATGATACTCTCCGAATTCCCGTCTCACCTCAATAAGGATCCTGTCACATGGTGAAAGCCCCCCGGCACCGGAAAAAGGTTTTGTCGTTTCCTTGAAATGCAACAGTACCCAGAACTCAAAACAGGGAACTGATTTGATCGTACACCATCTTTTTCCAGGTTTTCTTTCTATTTTATCAACAGCCGTTTTGTATGTGGCGTGAGAATCCTTATCGAAGACGCAAAACACATTGTCGTAACCGCTGTCTTCTTTGAAACGCCCCAAGGCGTAATCGACGATGCTCAACGGATCAGAGCCGCATTCCTTTCCACAGATAACGATATCAGCATTGGTGAGACCCAAACTCTCCCGTATTTCCATAAGATAATAGGGTTCCGTCTTTTCGCCCTCGCAAACGATCAAAACCCTTTCCCTTGCTTCCCGATTCCCGGATTTGCGAGCGAGGTCACGGGCCGTCTTGGCCTTGGCTTTGCGTTTATGGAAAAGATCGTCCGAACCCATCAGGCCAGTTCTTTAATTTTCGGCAAGGCGCCGTAGCGCCCGCCCTGATAACCCCTTTCCAAAGCCTCGCCCTTGCGGGGCTTGAAGTCGAGCAATGGTGTTAACTCTGAAGCCTGCCCTTTATTTTTCTCAACAAACCAGAATTGATCCCGCCCCATGAAATCCCCGGACATAAGTGAGGTGTCATGAGAGGTGAAAATTAACTGGGCCTTGTTTCGATTGAACTCACGGTCATGAAACAAGCCGATGAGAAAGCGGAGAATGTGGGGATGAAGGCTGTTGTGCAATTCATCGACAATTAGAACCAAGCCGTTTTCCAGAACATCCAACCATGGACCCGCAAGGGAAAACAGAACATTTGTTCCATCCGATTCTTCGTCCAATGAAAACTGAACATCATCACCGTTCTCGTCCTTGTGCTTGGTGAGGACATCAAGAAATTCTGAATCAAGCATCTTTTTCTTGAGCTCTTCCGAAAGACCGTCTGGAACCTCCTCTTGGGATAGCTTTTTCTCCCGAACGATGATGTCTGTAATTCCTAGATCGGAAGACTCTAGGAAACGAAGAATCTTATCTTTCCACTGTCCTTCGTAACACTGATGTGCACTAAAGAACGGTAACATTCGTTCGGGTGTTGTAAGAACTCTAAACCGATCCTTAATCCAAGAAAAAGGCTCCCGTAACGACATAGATTTTAACTGCAAAGCTGTAGACAATAACAATGCGTTATCCCGCGTGCTATCCTTCCAGACCTTGCGATTTCCCTTGAGAGTAGGGTTGATATACCAGTCGTAACAATCCTTTTTCTTGTTGTAGGTCCTTTCAAACCAGTGTTGGGTGCGTCCGCCTTGAGGAACGGCGAACAGCCATTCTTCATGTACACGTTTCCCATCAACGCTAAAACCATATTGGTACCGGGTGCCGTTTTCGATAAAAACAGCCTCAAACTCACTGGGTTCACTTGCGGACTTTATAGAAAGCTTGAATGGGGAAACAATAATTTCATCCCCCTCCTGCGTCTGCTTGGCGGAATTGACTACGAAATCCCGGAAAAGCCACATGGCCTGAACCAAGTTGGATTTACCTGCAGCGTTGGGGCCATAAATTGCTGCGGAACGTAGTAGTCGTGGCACTGACTTGTGTCCTGTATCAAGCGCATGTAGCGCCCCCCGGTTTCTAACCGGTCCAGCAGCCATGGAAAAGGTTTGCCGCTCCAAAAATGAACGGTAGTTGGAGACACTGAATTCGATGAGCATTATTCACCCTCAATTACAATCAACATGCTATTTTTGCATAGTTTCCGCGTAAATAGCAAGTTATTCGTATTGACAGCAGAGTCTAGGGGCAACTTTGGGCGATGGACCAGAAATCTTCGCACCTGAGGCTGGCGCCGCCGATGAGGCCGCCGTCCACATCAGACAAAGCAAGCAGCTCGCGGGCGTTATTGGGGTTCATGGAGCCGCCGTAGAGAATCCTTAACCCTTGGGCCTCGGACGGCCCAAATCTGGCCGTAAGCTCGGCGCGGATGAAGGCGTGGACCTCTTGGACTTCGTCGTTGGTGGGAGTGCGCCCGGTTCCGATGGCCCATACCGGCTCGTAGGCGACCACGGTGTTGGCGGCCCCCGCGCCGTCCGGAAGGGAGCCGGAAAGCTGGTCCTTGACCACGTCAAGGGTTTTTCCGGCGTCCCGCTCGGCCTCGGTCTCGCCGATGCAGATAATGGCGATAAGGCCGGCGGCGTGGGCGGCCTCGGCCTTGGCCCTGACCAGGGAATTGATTTCAGCATGACCGGCGCGGCGCTCGGAATGGCCGACGATGACGTAAGCACAGCCCAGGTCGGCCAGCATGGCGGCGCTGACATCGCCGGTGTAGGCGCCGGATTCTATTGCGTGGCAATCCTGCGCACCCAGCCCTACGCCCGAATCGTCAAGGGCTTGTCCCACCCCATAAATCAAGGTGAAGGGCGGACAGACCAGAATATCGAATGTCGCTCCCTTCTTCGCCTTCATGCGTTCGGCGAGCTGTAAAGCGAGGACCAGACCATCGTCTCCCCGTCCGTTCATCTTCCAGTTTCCAGCGATCAGGGGACGTCGATTTGCCGTCATGATATTATATCCACTTGTGTTGGAAAAAAAGTTTATAAGCCAGTTACGCGACTCATGCGAGACGTATATACCCCAATTCCGCTGTTGCGGGGAGCGTATGGCGCTTTTATGATGCCGCGCTCCATAAAATGGGAGATCCAGTACTCACTCATGCTTGAAGCCATTCGCAAACGCACCGCCGGCCTTGTCGTCAAGATATTCCTTGGCATCCTGATCCTCAGCTTCGCCGTTTGGGGAATCGGCGACACCGTGAGCAGCTTTAGCAAAGTTACCGAGGTGGCCACTGTGGGCAACATGGAGATTCCGCCTGAGCAACTCAGCAACGAGATGCAGCGGCAGATGAACCGTTTCAGCCGGTCGTTCGGCGACCAGTTGGACATGGAGCAGGCGCGCGCGTTGGGCCTTGTGGACATAACCCTTGGCGCCATCATCAACAACGCCCTTTTCACCCTTGGCGCGGATAGCCTGGGCGTATCCATCAGCGATGCGGTGGTAACCGATGAAATCAGGAAAAACCCTGAGTTCAACGGCCCCCTCGGCTCCTTCGATCGCATTATCTTCCAACAGGTGTTGCGCAACAACAGCTTTAGCGAGAACGACTTTATCGAGAAGGTCCGCCAAAACATGAAGCGCGGACAGTTTCTCGGAATCGTCACCTCCAGCGGCTTGGCCCCGCTGGCCATGGCTGAAGTCCTCTACCGCCACCGTCAAGAAAAGCGCATCGCCGAGATCGTTTTGTTCACCGACTCCGCCATGAGTGGAATCAGTGCGCCGAGGGAGGCGGAACTTGAAAAATTCCACAAGGATAACGCCGCCCAATTCACGGCGCCTGAATACCGGGACCTCACCTTCATCACCTTGACCACCGGTGAGCTGGCCAAGGAGATCGCCGTCCCCGACGATGAAATCAAGCAGCTCTATGAGTCCCGCCTGAATGAATTCAACACGCCAGAGCGCCGTCAGCTTCAACAGATTGTGGCGCCCGACGAGGAAACCGCCAAGAAGGCCCACAAAAAGCTGATCGATGGCGATGCGTTCGCCAAGGTGGCGAAGGAAATCGTCGGTCTGGAGGCGGAAACCCTGGATATCGGTTTGGTCACCCGTGATCAGATACTGAGCGAGTTGGCCGGCGCCGCCTTCGATCTTCCCAAGAATGGTTTTTCCAAGCCCATTGAAAGCCCGCTGGGATGGCATCTTCTTCGGGTCGCCAAAATCGAGGAAGGCCGCCAAAAGACTCTTGATGAGGCGCGCGACAAGCTTTCCGCTGAACTTGCGAAGGAAAAAGCCGTCGATAGCCTGTTCGAAATGGCCAATCAGCTGGAGGATGAACTGGGTGGCGGCGCAACCCTGGAGGAAGCCGCGAAGCAAATGAACCTTAAGGTCGTCAAGGCGGAGGGGGTGAATTCTTCAGGCAAGAACGCCGAGGGTAAACCCGTCGAGGTCTTGCCTGCGGCCAACAGCTTTCTCAAGGTGGCCTTCGATACGCCGCAAAATACGGACAGCCAGCTTACGGAAGCGGGCTCGGATGCATATTTCATCCTTAGGGTTGATAAGGTGGTTCCCCCGACCCTCAAGCCCCTTAAAACCATAATGGACGAGGTCAAGAAAGCCTGGAAGGCCGTCAAGCGCGCCGAAGCGTCTAAAAAGGCCGCCGAGGAGGCCCTTAAGCTTGTTCAGGGCGGCAAGAATTTCACCGCTTTCGTCGCGAAAAAGGGATTGAAGATCAAGCAAATCGCCCCCTTCACGCGCGCCATGAAAAACTCTCCCAAGAATCTTCCCCCCATGCTCGCCGCTGAACTCTTCACCCTTAAGGTCGGCGAATACGCCGTCTCACGCGGCCCCAAGGGCCATTATTTGGCGCGTTTAAAGGAAATAAAGGAAGCCGATCCCGGCGCCGATAAGGAGGGGGTGGACAAGATTCGCCAGGAGCTGACCGATTCCATACGCAACGACCTGATGACGCAACTGGCCGGCGCCCTGCGCCAGCGTTATCCGGTGACCGTTAATAAGCGGGCCGTGGACCAGCTTTTTTAGGGAAATGGGCCGATGAAGGCGTTTCCCGACTTTCAGGACTTCGAGAAAGTCTATCCCCAACGTTCCCAGGTGATGTGGACCACCCTCGTCGCCGATTTGGAAACCCCGGTTTCGGCCATGCTCAAGCTGGCCCCAAGAGAACAAAGAGAAAAAGGAAAGCACGAGCAAACCTACAGCTTTATTCTGGAATCCGTCGAAGGCGGCGCGATCCGGGGGCGTTATTCCTTCATCGGACTGCGTCCCGACCTGATCTGGAGGTGTTTCGGCGACAAGGCCGAAATCAACCGCGACGCCGTTGCCGGCCTGGACGCCTTCCGGCCTTGCCCGGTGGCGGAAAAATCCGGCGCCAGGGCCTCGCTCCGCTCGCTGATCGACGAATCGCGCATCGAGCTACCCGATGACCTGCCGCCCATGGCGGCGGGGCTTGTCGGTTACATGGCCTATGACGTGGTGCGGCTGGCGGAAAACCTGCCGACCCCGAACCCGGACACGCTAGGTCTGGCGGACGGTATTTTTGTTCGTCCGACGCTCATAATCGTCTTTGATTCCATCACCGACACGATGAGCGTCATCGCCCCGGTCCGGCCCGCCGAGGGAACAAGCGCCGGGGACGCCTATGCCGCCGCCGAGACGCGGATAGCGGAAGTGGCGGAAGGGCTAAGGCGACCGCCGCCGGTCGAGGAAATCCCGGATATTCAGGAAATGCCGGAACCGGCCTCCAACATGAGCCGCGACGACTTTCGCCGGATGATCCTCAAGGCCAAGGACTACATCCTCGCCGGCGATATCTTTCAGGTGGTGTTGAGCCAGCGTTTCGCAGTGCCTTTCAAGCTCCCCGCCTTTTCCCTTTACCGGGCGCTGAGAAGGCTTAATCCCTCGCCCTTTCTGTTTTTTCTCGACTTCAGCGACTTTTCCGTCGTCGGCTCAAGCCCGGAAATCCTGGTCCGGGTGCGCGGCGG
>CAJXGZ010000079.1 GCA_913053795.1 uncultured Rhodospirillales bacterium
GCGGCATCCAGGAAGAAGCCCCCGCCCTGGGCAAGCCGGTCCTGGTCATGCGCGACGTCACCGAACGCCCGGAAGCGGTGGAGGCCGGAACGGTGAAACTGGTGGGAACGAATAGCGCCCGGATATTAGCCGAAAGTGAGATACTTCTGGACGACGCCGCCGCCCATGAGACCATGAGCCGGGCCCATAATCCTTACGGCGACGGCCAGGCGGCGGGGCGCATTCTCGACGTTATTCTTGGAGGGTCCGGATGAAGGGCGATTTCAGCCACGTTTGCGTGATCGGGCTCGGCTACGTCGGCCTGCCGATGGCCGCCGTGCTGGCCAGCCGGGGGGTGCGGGTCACCGGCATCGATACCAACGAGCAAACCGTAGCGGCGATCAACCGGGGCGAGGTGCCGATAGTCGAACCCGACCTGGATATCATGGTCCGCGGCGCGGTGGCGGCGGGAATGCTGAACGCGGCGCCGCGGCCCACCCCGGCGGACGCTTTTATAATCGCCGTGCCGACGCCTTTTACCGATGATCTGAAGCCCGATATCAGCCATGTCCGGGCGGCGGCGGAAAGCCTGGCGGGGGTACTGAAAAAAGGCGACCTGGTGGTCGTCGAATCCACCTCGCCGGTGGGCACCACGGAAGGGATTTCGGAATATCTGGCCGAGCTCCGCCCGGATCTTACTTTCCCCCATGCCGCCGGCGAGGCGGCGGACATCCATGTGGCTCACAGCCCGGAACGCGTCCTGCCCGGCCGGGTGTTGCTGGAACTGGTCCGCAACGACCGGGTGGTGGGCGGCGTTACCCCCGCCTGCGCCCAGATGACGGCGGCGCTTTACCGCATGTTCGTCGATGGCGAATGTCTGCTCACCAGCGCCCGGACGGCGGAACTGGTGAAGCTGGCGGAAAACGCCTACCGGGACGTCAATATCGCCTTCGCCAACGAATTGTCGCTGGTCTGCGAGCGGCTGGAAATCAATGTCTGGGATGTGGTGGCGCTGGCCAACCGCCATCCCCGGGTCAATATCCTGAAACCGGGACCCGGCGTCGGCGGCCATTGTATCGCCGTCGATCCATGGTTCATTGTCGATTCCGCGCCCAATGACACCGCCTTGATCCGCGCCGCCCGGGGCGTCAATGCCGGCAAGCCGCGTCATGTCGCCGCCCAGGTGACGGCGGCGGCGATCAAAGCCGACGCCCAGGCCATCGCCTGCCTGGGACTTTCCTACAAGGCCGACATCGACGATCTGCGCGAAAGCCCGGCTGTGAAAATCGTCGAAATCATCGCCGCCGCCTTCGCCCGGCGGTTCGGCGCCGGAGAGGGTGGCCAGCTCCGCCGCGATTTCGGACTCGTGATTTTCAAGGAGGTCCTCCCCCGTCTGGGCGGCCTGAACCAGATCGGCCAGGACATCAGCCGCCCGCACCGACATCTCCACATTTTCGGGGCTGGTTTCGAGCTTTCCGTCCCGCATTAAATCAAGGGTCGTCTCGAAGGTGTGAGCGAAGGACACCAAACGATCAAAGCCGAACGCCCCGGCGCCGCCCTTTATGGAATGGATGGCCCGGAAAACGGCGTGCAAGGCCTCCACGTCCGAGCCATCACTCTCCAGGGTTAGAAGATGGGACTCCAGGTCGCCGAGCAAATCCTCGCACTCTTGAAAGTACGTCTGCTTGAATTGGTCTAATTCGTTCATAGGATTTTCCCAGATGCCTTAGATCTAAAAAGGAGAAACCTTGCGGATCACATTCAGCAGCTTGGTCGGATCGAAGGGCTTGACGATCCAGCCGGTGGCCCCCGCCTCGCGGCCCTCGTTTTTTTTCTCGGCTGAGCTTTCAGTGGTCAAAGTCAAGATGGGAAGCGCCTTGTTGGCGGGATTTTTGCGGACTTCACGGATGAAGGCGATGCCGTCCATTACCGGCATGTTGATGTCCGTGATAATGACATCGATGTTGTTGGCGGCGAGGGCGCTCAACCCCTCCTGCCCATTTTCAGCCTGAACCACTTCATAGCCGGCGCCGTCAAGGGTGCAATTAAGCATGTCGAGCATGGTCTTGGAATCGTCCACAATTAAGATTTGCTTCTTCAATTCTCCACCTTCCACTTCATTAAGACCGGAAACAAGCCGAGGTCGTTAAAGGCGTCAACGAAAACCTCCGTCGGACTGAATAGAGAAAACTCAAGTCCTTTCTCATCCATCGTCTTGACGGCGGATAAGAGCACTTGAATGCATGGCGTCGAAATTCTCTCGACCGCGCTGGCGTCGATAACAACCTTTTTCCCAAGCGTTACCGCTTCAAGAAAGGCGTTTTTCATGTCATCGCTGACCCTGATGTCAAGGACCGACGTTAGGGAAAGGCGGACGTCATCGCCCGTCGCATCAAGGCTAAAAGGATCCATATTATTGTTTCGCTACGGCCCAGTTCGGTTGCTTTAAGCACAATACGAGAAGTCTAAAATTTTTTCCAGTTTAAGCTCGATTCAGGGCTTGGTCCAAGTCTTCGTTGATGTCGTCAACGTCCTCCAGACCCACCGACACCCGGATTAGGCCATCGGTGATGCCCACCTGGTCGCGCTCTTTCTGGGTGAAGCGCATATGGGTGGTGGTCGCCGGGTGAGTGATGAGGCTCTTGGCGTCGCCCAGATTGTTGGAGATGTCGATAAGCTCCAGGGCGTTAAGGACCCTGAAGGCGCCGTCCCTGCCGCCGGCAACCTCGAAGGTGACGATGCTGCCACCCTTGCCGTCCATCTGCTTCATGGCCAGATCGTGTTGCGGATGGCTGGGGAGCCCCGGGTGGATCACCTTGTTGACGCCGCCCTGCGCCGCCAGGAACTTGGCGACGGTCAAGGCGCTGGCGCAGTGACGGTTAACGCGCAGCTCAAGGGTTTCCAACCCTTTCAACATCACCCAGGCGTTGAACGGGCTGAGACAAGGGCCGGTATGGCGGACGAAGGGGATCAGCCGATCCTTGAAGAAGCCCTCGTCATTGGTGAGCACGGCGCCGCCCATGCAGCGGCCCTGGCCGTCAATGTGCTTGGTGGCCGAATAGACGACGACGTCGGCGCCCCACTCCATGGGTCTTTGCAGCGCCGGCGTGGCGAAAACGTTATCCACCACCAAACAGGCGCCGGCGGCGCGGGTCAGTTCGCTCACCGCCTTGAGGTCGATGATCTCAAGGGTGGGGTTGGACGGCGTTTCCAGGAATACGACGTTGGTTTTTTTCGACAACGCCGTCTCCCATTGCTTCAAGTCGGTTCCGTCCACCAACTCGAACTCGACGCCGAACCTGGACAGCACGTCGGCGATGATGATCTTGCACGACCCGAACAGGGCGCGCGCAGCCACCACCCTATCGCCACAGTTAAGCTGGCTGGCCAGGGCCGCGAAAACGGCGGCCATGCCGCTTGAGGTGGCGAAGCAGTGATCCGCCCCTTCCAGCAAGGACAGCCTTTCCTCGAACATGGTGGTGGTCGGGTTGGCGTAGCGGGAATACTGGTAGCGCGTGATTTCGCCCTTGAAGGCCTGTTCGGCGGATTCCGGCGTCGGATAAACGTAGCCCGAAGTCAGGAACAGGCCTTCGCTGGTCTCACCGTGTTCGGAGCGAAAGGTTCCGCCGCGAACCAATTTCGTAGCTCGTCGCCAGGAGTTCTTTATGGATTTACCGTCGCCCATGGCGCCGCTCCGTGGTTATTTCATCTTTTGTAATGGCTTTTCTTAGACGGCGCACGTCCGAATTTCCTAGGGACAAACCCTTGTGTGGAGGATTTCCATTGAGTTCCGTCATTGTATTTCACCAAAGCATTATTAGTTTCACATCATAAGGTTTTTACCAACAAGGCCAAATCTACTTACAAGAATAATAATTAACGAATGAAAAATCCTTAACGAATCCCATCAAGGCGGGAATTATTAAATGCCGGAATCTGAGCAATACGCTACGCTAAAAGTCGAGGTCGTGCGCCTTTTTGAGCATCTGCAAAAGATCAAGAAAGAGGTTGCTGCCATCAAGCATCCGCGCTCGAACATTGACTGCTTCAGTTCGGTCGCCGATCAGTTGAACGCCATCGTCAAGGCCACCGAGGAGGCCACCGAGACCATCATGGAGTCCACCGAGGACGTCATGGGAGTCGTTGATGATTTGAAAGAAGAAATCAAATACGAGGGCGCCTCCGTTCACTTCGATAAGATTACCGAAAAGACGAACCTTGTTTTCGAGGCCTGTTCCTTCCAGGACATCACCGGCCAGCGCATCTCGAAGATCGTCAAGGAAATGAACCTTATCGAGGGCGCCTTGAACTCCCTCGTCGTCATCATCGGCGAGGAGGGATTGAAAGCCCTGCCGCTGGAGGGAGCCGGCATCCATGAAAGCGAGGACGGCGACGTGCCCATGCACGGCCCCCAACTCGAAGGCGAGGGCGTTTCACAGGAAGATATCGACAAGTTATTCGATTAGAGAGATTCAGTCGTCGCGGTGGGTTTTTTCCATGCGCTCGTGACGTTCCTGGGCCTCAACGCTCAGCGTGGCGATGGGCCTGGCCTCCAGGCGTGAAAGGCGAATCGGCTCTTCCGTTTCCTCGCAATAGCCATAGGCGCCGTTTTCAACGCGCTCCAGGGCTTCGTCGATTTTGGAAATCAGCTTGCGGGCTCTATCGCGGGTGCGCAGCTCCAGCGTCCGGTCCGTCTCGATGGAAGCGCGGTCGGCGACATCCGGCTCCGCCAAGCCGCCTTCCTGGAGGTGCTGAAGCGTTTCATTGGATTCATTCACCAACTCATTCCGCCAATGGAGAAGCTTCAAGCGAAAATGCTCAAGCATCCTCGGGTTCATGAAGGGCTCGTTTTCTGAAGGCCGGTATTCCGGCGAATGCTTCTTGGATTTGGCCATTCTTTTTTCCGCGCCTCTGGAAACAATATGTTTTCGCCGCGGAATATATGTGCGGCGGCGCGCCGCCGCAAGAGGTAGTGGCCTGTATCATCAAAATGGCGCCCATACGACGACGTTTTGTCAATGGGAATTGGCGGAACCGTTTACGTTATCAACAAAACGCCTGGAGGAAGACCGCACGTTCTCGCTCAGCATGCGCAGCATGGCCCTGGTGAAAGGGTCGTTACTCTCCATTTTTTCCCGGAAAGCATGATAGGGAATAACCATGCAGTTGGTGTCGGCCTTGGCGGCGGCCGAAGCCATGCGCGGCGCGCCGTCGATGAGCGGCATCTCGCCGAACAAGCCGTTTTCACAGACCTCGCCAAGGATCACCTTGACGCCGTCGGGAGAGGAGAAAATCTCCACGGAACCGGAAATAACGACATAGGCGTTGTAGCCTTTTTCGCCCTCGTCGAAAATTTCCTCGCCTTTGCGAAAAAATTTCCGCGTGATGCATTTGGCGCCGTTCATCAAAGACTGTTCGGTCATCATCGCCCTTTCCCAGGAACTCCCTTTCCTTAGCAAGAAACGATGAATATAGCAGAAACCGCCGCCGCCGCGCCATGATCGACGTCACACACCGCAGGCGGGGGGCACCGCAGGCGGGGGGCGGAGGCTGTTTATTAGAACGTCAACGCCATAGCCTTCTTGACATGGGGCAGGGCGCGCACCTTGTCGAGAAGACCGTCGCCGACCACCTGATCGACCTCGATGAGGGCGATGGCGTCGCCGCCTTCCTTGCGCCGCCCAAGCTGGAAAGTGGCGATGTTGACGCCGGCGTCGCCGAGCGCCGTGCCCAAGGCGCCGATCAGGCCGGGCTTGTCCTCGTTGGAGATAAAGAGCATGTGCGGTCCCAACTCGGCGTCAATGGGGGTGTCCTTGATCTCGACGATGCGCGGGCGGTCTCCGGCGAACAAGGTGCCGGCGACGTTACGGGTTTGGTGTTCGGTCTCCACCGTCAGCTTGATCAAGGATTGATAGGCGGTGGCCCGCTCGTGGACGGTCTCGGTAATGTCGATGTCCCGCTCCCTGGCGATCACCGGGGCGCTGACCATGTTGACGCTCTCTAGCAACGGCGACAGCAACCCCTGCAGGACCACCGCCGTCAGCGGTTTGGTGTTGAGTTCCGCCACTAGGCCCTCGTACTCGATGGTGACGCTCTTGATGCCGGACTCGGTGACTTGGCCGGAGAAACTACCCAACTGCTCGGCCAGTTTCATGTAGGGCTTGAGCCGGGGCGCGTCCTCGGCGCTGAGGGACGGCATGTTGAGCGCGTTGACCACGGCGCCGCTCATCAGATAATCGGACATCTGTTCGGCCACCTGGGCGGCCACTTTCTCCTGGGCCTCGGTGGTGGCGGCGCCGAGATGCGGCGTCGCCACCACGTTTTCCATGCCGAACAGCTCGTTCTCCTTGGCCGGCTCCTCGGAAAACACGTCCAAGGCGGCGGCCGCCACATGGCCGCTTTCCAGCGCCGTCTTCAAAGCCTTCTCGTCAATCAGGCCGCCGCGGGCGCAATTGATGATGCGCACGCCTTTTTTCATTTTCGCCATGGCCCCGGCGTCGATAATATTTCGCGTGGCGTCGGTAAGCGGGGTATGCAGGCTGACGAAATCGGCGCGCTGGAACAGTTCGTCCAGTTCCACTTTCTCCAGCCCCAAATCCCCGGCCCTTTCGGGCGAGAGGAAAGGATCGTAAGCAATCACTTTCATTTTCAAGGCAAGGCCCCGTTCGGCGACGGCGGTCCCGATGTTGCCGCAACCGATAAGCCCCAGGGTCTTGCCCATCAATTCGACACCCATGAAGCGGGACTTTTCCCATTTTCCTTCATGGGTCGAACAATTGGCCTGGGGAATTTGCCGGGCCGTGGACAGAAGCATGGCGATGGAGTGCTCGGCGGTCGTAATGGCGTTGCCGAAAGGCGTGTTCATGACCACGATACCGCGCGCCGACGCCGCGGCGACGTCGATATTATCGACGCCGATGCCCGCCCGCCCAATGACCTTAAGGGCGGAAGCCGCAGCCAGAACTTCATCGGTGGCCTTAGTCGAGGACCGAACGGCCAAGCCATCATACTCACCGATACAGGCCAGCAACTCGTCCGGGCTCATTCCCGTCTTTACATCGGCCTCGATGCCGCGGGCTTGAAAGATTTCCGCCGCACGCGGGCTCATTTTGTCGGCTATCAGGACTTTTATCATTTTTTTGTTTTCCTTAAGAAAATTCAGCTTTGACCCGCCCATAGGCCCAGTCGAGCCAAGGGAAAAGGGCCTCAAGGTTTTGCGTTTCCACGGTCGCTCCGGCCCAAATTCGCAACCCCGGCGGCGCGTCCCGGTAGGAACCGATATCAAACGCCGCGCCTTCGTCGTCCAGGATCGCGGCGAGACGCTTGGCCGCCTTGGTTTTGCTGTCGCCGTCCAATTCCGCGAACCAGGGATCGGTAACGGCGAGACAGACCGAGGTCGTCGAGCGGGTCGCCGGATCGGCGGCGAGAAAATCGGCCCAATCGCTTTTTTCGACCCAAGCCTCGATGGCCTGGAAATTAGCTTGTGAACGCCCGATCAAGGCTTTCAAGCCACCGATGGATTGGGCCCAGTCGAGCCCGTCGAGCGCGTCCTCGACCGCCAGCATGGAAGGCGAATTGATGGTCGCGCCCTTGAAGATTCCCTCGATCAGCTTGCCGCCCTTGGTCAGGCGGAAAACCTTCGGCAGCGGCCAGGGCGGGGTGTAGGCATCAAGCCGTTCGACGGCGCGCGGGCTAAGCGCCAACATGCCGTGCGCGGCCTCGCCCCCCATCACTTTCTGCCAGGACCAGGTGACGACGTCGAGCTTATCCCAAGGCAAGTCATAGGCGAAAACCGCCGACGTGGCGTCGCACAGGGTCAACCCTTCACGGGCCTTAGCGATCCAGTCGCCATCGGGCACGCGGACGCCCGACGTGGTGCCGTTCCAGGTAAATACCACATCGTTGGAGAAATCCACTTGGGCGAGGTCGGGCAATGCGCCATAGGGGGCGTTAAGGATTCGCACATCGGGAATTTTCAACTGCTTGGTGATATCGGAAGCCCAGCCGGCGCCGAAACTCTCCCAGGCCAGCACATCGACGCCGCGCAGCCCCAAAAGAGACCAAAGCGCCATCTCGACGGCGCCGGTGTCCGAGGCGGGAACGATGCCCAAACGGTAATCCTCGGGAATACCCAAAACCGTCCTGGATTGCTCGATAACCCGGGCCAGCTTGGCCTTGCCGGGCTGGGCGCGGTGCGACCGTCCGGCAAAAACGTCGCTCAGGGCGTCCAGGGACCAGCCTGGGCGTTTGGTACAAGGTCCGGATGAAAAACGGGGGTCGGCCGGACGGGTGTCCGGTTTTGCGGAGGTGTTCATAATTTTACTCCCTTCCTCACAGAAGGGTCGCGGCCCGTTGGGGGACCGTGGCCCGCCGCAGCTTATATGTCCGATGGCTGGGTCCGTCAATCGAAGAAAGATTATTTATTTTGATCGTCCATCGGGTGCCGGACGGGGTTAATTGGGGCGGGTCAATTCGGTTTCAAACAGGCGGAAGGCGCTGTTTCCGGCATTCTCTCCGGCCTGGACAATGAGTTTCCTGGCCTCGTCTCCCAAGTAATTCAGAAGCATGGGATAAACCCGGTTGCCGTAGAAATCGTCCGGATAGACATCCAGCCACATCCGCGCCCGCTTGGTCTCGCCCCAGGGAAGCTCCAGCGCCGCCAGACGCCCCGGAAGCAAACGGGTATCGAAATTTTCGAACCAACCGTTGTCGCCCGCCCCCACAGACCTCTGGATAACATAGGAAACTTCCGTCCCCTTGAGCGGTGTTCCCCCGGCATCCAGGGCCACCGCCCGCATCACGGCCTTTGGCGTCACATAGGTCGGGAAGGCGTGGCCGACGCCGCTGTTCAGCAACTCGAACCGGGCCTTGCCCGGGGTCACCTTAAAGCTCGCCGTCAGCCCGGACTTTACCATCTCCGGATCGTGAATGCCGCGCCAGAGGTGTTTGCGGCCGGGCATGTGGCAGGCTTGGCACTCTATCCCTTTCGCCGCCTGGGGGCTGGCCTTCCATTCGGCGTAGGTGTTCTGAAGGGGTTTGCCGTTGACCTCCCCCATTTCGGGAGGGTACTGGTGGCAGGCCTTGCAAAAGGTCGACTTCTCGAAGTCCGGGGTTCTGAAAACGCCGCCATGGGGGGACGTGGGGTCGCTTTGCCCG
>CAJXGZ010000080.1 GCA_913053795.1 uncultured Rhodospirillales bacterium
TCCATTCCCAGACATTACCCAACATGTCTTGAAGCTTCCAATCATTCGCTTGAAACTGACCCACCGGAGCGGTAAATGGAAATTCGTCCTCACATTTAAATGGTTCCCAAGTTGCCCCTGGGTAACTACTTCTAATTTGCTCTACATTTTTTGTATCAAAGACATTGGCATACTTGCAAGCGATCTCTTGCTCACCTTCAGAACGTTCAGGCCAGTATCGCGGGCTCTTTGTCATTGCCCGCGCCGCATATTCCCATTCGGCCTCGGTGGGCAGGCGGTATTTGCGGCCGGTCTTTTTGCTCAGCCAGCGGACATAGTCCTTAGCCTCCTCGAATTTGATGTTCACCACCGGCCGTTCGCCGCGTCCCCATTTATGATCGTCGGGATTGTTCCCGCAGCCTCCCTCCTTTACACAGACCTCCCATTCGTTGAAGGTGACCTCGCGCTTTCCAATGGCGAAGGTGCGCCGGATGGTGACTTTGTGGGCCGGTCTCTCGTACTTGAAGCGGCTGTTGGCGCCCATAATGAAAGATCCGGCGGGCGCAACCATCACCGCCGGACATTGGCCGCAGTCCTTGAAGCCATGGGGGACATAGGGGACTTTTACGGGCGGTTTCTTGCCGCCGCTTGCGGAATCAAGCTCAAAGGCGGACGCGCATCCCCCGGCGAGGACAAGAGAAACAAAAATGATCCCAAATGAGAATCGCTTGATCATGACCGCCCTGGACAACTTTAAAAAAACAATATTATAGATAATTTTCGCTTTGACCATCATCAAGGTTCTCGTTTCTTCCGGTCTGTAGACAGGGCGAAATTTATTAGGAAACGCCATGCCGCCGCAACGCCCCATCATTCTTCTCGCCCACGGCTTTCGGCCCTTCTTTTTGCTTGCCGGGCTGTATGGGGCGTTGCCCGTCGCCGTCTGGCTGGCCGCCTTTGGGGGCGCTCTCGCCTTGCCCGGGGCTTTTTCGCCCATGTTGTGGCACGGCCATGAAATGCTGTTCGGATTCGCAACGGCGGCCCTTTGCGGCTTCCTGTTGACGGCGGTCCCCAACTGGACCCAGACGGAAGCGGTGAAAGGCGGCCGTTTAGCCTTGCTGGTCGTGCTTTGGCTGGCTGGGCGCATGGCCTTCTTTTTGGCCGACATCCTGCCCCCGGCCGCCGTCGCGGCGGCGGATATTCTTTTGATTCCGGTCCTGGCGGTCATGGTGGGGGCGCCCATCTTCGCCAGACGGCAAAAGCGGAACTATTTCTTTCCGGCGCTGCTGATCGCGCTTTTCGCCGCCAATAGCCTCTTCCACCTGGGGAATATGGGGTTGATCAGCGGCGCTCCAGAGAGCGGCCTTTACCTGGCTCTTTACGCCTTCGCCATGATTCTTTCCCTGATCAGCGGGCGCGTCGTTCCCAACTTCACCGTTTCCGCCATCAGGCTTCGCGGCGAGGAGGCCGAGTTCCGCATCAGCATGCCTTTGGAATTGTCGGCCTTCGTCGCCATCGCCGCCACCGCCGTCGCCGACCTGAGCATGGATGGCGGCTTTTTCAGCGGCGTTTTGGCCCTTGTCGCGGCGGCGTTGCTAGGACTTCGCATGAAGAACTGGCATACGGGAAAAAGTCTGGGCGAGCCGTTGCTGTGGGTTTTGCACTTGGGCGGCGCATGGCTGGTCCTTGGGTTCGTCAGCCTGGGGCTGGCCGACCTCACCGGCGTCATTTCCAAGAACACCGCCTTCCACGCGCTGACCATCGGCGCCATGGGAACCATGGCCCTCGGCATCATGACCCGCGCCTCGCTGGGCCATTCGGGACGGCCCTTCATTCTCGCCAAGCCGATCCCGGCGGCCTACCTTCTGGTTTCCCTGGCCGCCCTGGCCCGGGTCGCCGGTCCGGCGGCGGCGCCGTCGGCCTATCAGACCTTCGTCATGGTGGCGGGATTGTTTTGGGCGGCGGCCTTCGCCATTTTCACCATCGTCTACTGGCCCATCCTGACCCAACCCCGCGCCGACGGAAAGCCCGGCTGACGCGGGCCTGCGGTCAGAGCGAGGGCTTGAAAGCGGAAATTATGATGGGCAACGTCCTTTAGGGAGTTTATCGCCGCCCCGGCAATAGGCGTGGAGGCCGCGGATGTCGTTTAGGATGACCATGTTGCCCTTGGTTTCGACGCCGTATTTTTTGAGCTTGGCCAGCGCGCGCGACAGGCTTTCAGGTTTCATGCCCAGCCGCGCGGCGACCAGGGATTTGTCGTAAGGAAGCCGCACCACGCTGGCCCCCTCCACGGATTCGCTCAAGGTAAGCAGAAAGCCGCCCAGCCGTTGCGGCGTTGATCTCGCATGGAGTTGTTCAATATGAAAGACCATCCCGCGCAGGCGCTTGGACAGGGCGCCCAGCATCTTCAGGGCGACCTCGCTGTCCTCGCGTAGCGCCGTCAGAAACGGTTGGGCGGGGAACACAAGCAGCCGGGCGTCGTCCACCACTTCAGCGCTGGCCGGGTAGGCGCGCTCCATGAACATGGCCGCTTCGGCCACGGTGTCGCCGGGCTTGAACACCGCCAGCACCGTCTGCTCGCCTTCGGGCGTATCGCGGAACAGCTTGAGCCAGCCCTCAAGCAGCAGAAAAAAACGCTCCGCCACGTCGCCGCGCATGAAAAGCAGCTTGCCGCGTTTTTCCGAAATTACCCGCGCATCCTTCAGCAATCTCTGAAGAACGGCGTCGGAAAGCCCTCCGAACAAGGGCGTCCGGCGGATGATCTCCATGTCTTTTTGGGAAAGTGCAATCATGAACTTCCTGCCCCGGCCAAAGCGCCTCAAATCGAACAGAGGCGATAATCATAGAAGGGTCAGCCTTAAATGGCGAAGGTATTTTCCCAAACATTTTGCTTCATACGAAACATTTTTTAATCTTGGGGTTGATTTTGATTATGATAATCATTATCATAATTTTTTTGTACAACGCCTTCATGCTCAATAGCGGCAAAGCTTCTTGTGCGAATGCGAGCTCCGAAAGAAGAGAAACAACAAACAAGATTGGATGCCTTATGGGGAAATCTTTACTGCATTTTACGGCGCTTTCCGCCGTCTTTCTGATAACGGGCGGTGTTTTGTATTTCACCGGTTCTACCGTGCTTCAGTCGTTCCTGATTCTGACTCGAGAAGGTTTCGAGGTGATTTTGGTTATCACCGCCCTCGCCACCTATCTTCGCAAGATTGATCAGCACGATAAGGTTTGGGTTGTCTACCAAGGCGTCTTTTGGGCGCTGGCGGCTAGTTTTGCGACCGCTTATCTGATGGTCGCGGTGTTTGACGCTTCCAACGTCTCGCGTGAAGCGTTCGAGGGCGTCACCATGCTGATAGCCGCGGCGGTTTTATTCTATGTGAGTTGCTGGTTGTTCGCTAAGCGCGAACTGGAGCGGTGGCGAAAATACGTTCACAAGAAAATCGACAAGGCGCTGTCGGGCGGCAAGCTGTTCGCATTGGGGTTCGCGGCGTTCCTGGCCGTTTACCGCGAGGGCGCCGAGACCGTCCTTTTCTACCAAGCCATGTTCGCCGGCTCCGAGGTCCAGACATCTCACGTCGTCATTGGCTTTGTCGCCGCCGTCTTTTGTCTGGGCGGAATCTTCGTGGTCATGCGCACGGCGTCCTACAAGCTTCCCATTGGCGTGTTCTTCACGGGAACGGCGGCGTTTCTCTATTATCTCGCCTTTGTTTTCGCGGGCAAGGGCGTCCACGAACTGCAAGAATCTTCGTGGGTCTCCTTAACGCCGATTGATTGGATGCCCCGCATCGACTGGCTCGGCGTTTACCCGACCATTGAGACCGCCACGGCGCAGTTCTTCCTTTTCGCGCCGCTTATGGTCGCAACCGTCTGGTGGATTTGCAAAAGCTCCAGCCAAGCGCTCGTGAATGCGGGCGATAGCCGTTAAATCGCAAAAGTTTTTTCGATGCCGGCGAGGGTCGCCTTGGGCGCCGAATGAGGCGCGTAGGGCGGACGGTCGCTGACGAACAGCACGCCGATGTTAAAGCCCTCCTCGTCCAACAGGCGCATGCTCGCGCGCACCGGGTCCACCGCCGGCTTGGCCGGGGCCGGGCGCACCTGTTTTTTCCATTCCCGCTGTTCGGGATGATAGGTGACGCATGGGCTTAGAACCTGAAGGAAGGAGAACCCCTTATGGCGCACCTCCTTGACGATCAGGTCGGCGGCGCCGTCGGGATCGCCGGAATAGCCCCAGGTGAGAATGGCGGTGCTTCCCTGGCCGGCGATATCGGCCCAATGGGCGCCGAAATCGTGCGCCGTCAGCGTGCGTTGGCGTTTTTCCAGTTGCTCCAGGTGGCGCTCGGCCTGGGCCGAAGGCGTTCCGTCCTGGGTGTGCTCCAGCCCCTCGGCCACGTACTCGCCGCCCGGAACGCCGGGAATCGCCATCGGCGAGACGCCGGTCTCGGTCAACTGATAGCGGTGATAGTTCTTGACGCTTTCCGCCACCGTCACGCGCTTGGCGGCAAAGCCGAAGTCGGCGGGGTGGTCGATAATCACGTGCGCCTGGGCCTGGGCTTGGCCGGAAAGAACAATGGCCGGGCATTGAAGGGCCTCGGACAGATGCACGGACCACTGCATGGTGAACAGGCAGTCGTCCACCGAATTGGCCGCCGTCACGATATGGGGCGCGTCCCCATGCAGGCCGTAAAGGGCGATGTTGAGGTCGCTTTGCTCCGACTTTGTGGGAATGCCGGTGGACGGGCCGCCGCGCATGACGTTGTACACCAGGATGAGAATTTCCGCGGCTACCGCCAGGCCGATGCTTTCCATCATCAACGCCAGCCCCGGCCCGGAAGTGGCGGTCACCGCCGGCACGCCGCCGTAGGAGCCGCCGATGATTATGTTGATGGAGGCCAGATCATCCTCGGCCTGGACCAGGAAGCCGCCCATCTTTTCCAGATTGGGGCCAGCCATTCCAGCATGTCGGTGCTGGGGGTTAGGGTTTCGGGCGGTGCAGGTTTTTTCGCCATGACTCGAATCCCTCGCGTCTCGCGGCGTCCCGTCAAGCGATTATAGAGCCAACATGTTACAGATATATTACGGAAGTTCTAAGGCGTTTCTCAGGCTTGGCGCCTCCTTTGACCGTCAACGGCGGCTGAATAAAAGGCTCGCCGCGAACAAGGTCAGCGCCGCCACCACGATGGACGGCCCGCTGGGCGCGTCAAAGACAAACGACCCCCACAAGCCCAAGGCGATCGATGCGCAACCGGCCGCCGCCGCCAGCATCGCCATTTGCTCGGGCGAGCGGGCGAAAGCCCGGGCGGCGGCGGCGGGAATAATCAGCAGCGCCGTCACCAGCAGAACGCCCACCACCTTCATGGACAAAGCCACCACCGCCGCCAACAGCAGCATGAAGGATAGGCGCACAGCCGCCACCGGCGTTCCCTCGACGGCGGCCAGTTCCTCATGAACGGCGATGGCCAGCAGGTGGCGCCACAGCAAATACAAGGCCGTGGCCACCACCAGTCCGGCGCCGTAGATCCAGGCGATGTCGCGCGCCGTCACCGCCAGAATATCGCCGAGAAGATAGACCAAGAGACCGGCGTTTTGGCCTTGCGACATGGCCAGGGCGATGACGCCCAAGGCCAGGGCGCCGTGAGACAGTACGCCGAGCAGCGTATCGTCCGCCAAACGCCCGCTGCGCTGCAAAACGCTCAGCAACAACGCAATGGCGGCGCAAACGGCGATGACGCCAAAATCCGAGCTGACGCCCAGAGCGACGCCCAGGGCGACGCCCAGCAGCGCCCCATGGGCCAAGGCGTCGCCGAAGTAAGCCATGCGCCGCCACACCACGAAAACGCCCAGCGGCCCGGCGACGATAGCGACGCCAAATCCGGCGATAAGGGCGCGAACCAGGAAATCATCCATGATCCGCCTCGTCGTCCGTTATCTCTCTGTCTGCTATCTTTCCGTCTGCTATCTTTCCGTCTGTGGGAACCACCGCGCCGTCGGCGTCATGGACATGGTCATGATGATGCTGGTAGACGGCGAAATCAGCGGCCACGCGGGCGCCGAACAGGGCGGCGAAAGCGGGATCCCGGGCCACCGAGCGGGGATGCCCGGCGCAACAGACATGGCGGTTGAGGCAGATCACATGATCGGTGGCCGCCATCACCAAATGCAAATCATGGGACACCAGCAGAATGCCGCAACCGCGCATCTCGCGAATGCGCCCGATCAGGCGGTAAAGATCGGCTTGGCCGCCGACGTCGACGCCCTGGGCCGGTTCGTCCAGCACCAAGAGGTCGGGTTCGCGCAGCAGGGCGCGGGCCAGCATGACCCGCTGAAGCTCACCGCCGGAAATATCCGTCAACTGGTTGTGAAGGATATGGCCCGCCCCGACGTCATCGAGGGCGTGGGCGCGCCGTTCCAAACCGGCGCCCGAGCGCGGAACGCTGACCGCAAGGAACCGCTCCACCGTCATCGGCAGGAACGGATTAGGCTTAAGATTTTGCGGCGCATATCCGACGGTAAGGTTGGGACGGCGAAAGACGGTCCCTTTGTCGGCCCTAACAAGCCCCAAAACGGTGCGCGCCAGGGTCGTCTTTCCGGCGCCGTTGGGGCCGATCAAGGTGACGATCTCGCCGGCGCGAACCCGCAAGGCGGCGTTGCTCAACACGTCCCTGCCGCCAAGGGCGACGCCGATATCCACCGCCTCTACGAGTAAGGAATCATCCAAGATTGGACCCCACGCCCATGTTTCCAGACCGGATCGAGCGACTATATAACACGGATCATCTATTATATAAGTGTTGGAAAAGTATAGTAAAATGACTATAATAATCCAAGATAAAGACGGAGAGCCTCATTGAAGCAAAACACCAACGACGGCGGCAATGTCTTTGAGGACCTGGATCTCCCGCAATCCGGCGAACTGCTGGTGAAGGCGGAGCTGACCCGCCAGATTTACGGCATCATCAAGCGCCGCAAGATGACGCAGACCGCCGCCGCCGATCTTCTCGGGCTCAAGCAACCGGACGTTTCCGCCCTCATCCGGGGCCGCTTCACCGGCTTTTCGGCGGACCGCTTGATGCAACTCCTCACGGCGCTGGACCGCGACGTTAAAATCGTCATAAAACGAAAACCCCGTTCCCGCAAACAAGCCAGAATCAGCGTCGAGGCGGCGTAGCTGCTGGCGCGTATCTCATTCGCGCGCATCTGTAATTCGTAAACTGTTCTCAAAACTTGAGGTATCTTGTATGAGCCCAGGCGATGTCAAAAAGCACGTTTCAGCACGGCGGTCTTTTGATCGCGATCAAACCCCTCTCTATGGGTGCCTGACCGGATTTGAACTGCCGAATGATTCGTATAAGCTTTCGCTTGGTCTCACACTACGCCAGACCTACGTTGACATGTTTGCTGCGCCTATGATGGCATTCTCTCCTCCTGTTGCTCCTGGCACTCACCACCCCGGGCCTTGGGTCGCCGTTCGTGGCGGCTTCTCTTTTGAAAGCCGGGTGGAATTGTGTGTCATGGATGACGGCAAATTCGACGGTTTCACGGCTTCTTTGACAGCATGGCTCGTCGCGGCTCTTTTCCGTTTGAGAATTGAGTCGCCGGTACGATTGGCTGTTCTAGGAAACATGCCGTTCAATGAAATGGGACTCCACGGGCAGGATGCGATGGCGGTCGCATTTGAGGGCGCAACGAATCACCACGGCCTGTTTAAAGGAACGCGCCTTCAGGCTTCCGCAGACGACCTAGCGTTTGTTAGCGATCTCCTGCCAACCGCAGCACGCCTTTATCATGACGACAGGTTCTTCCGTGCCTTCAGCGTTTACGATGAAGCGTCATGGAGTCCAACTATCGAGTTGGGCACTGTGCTCATTTGGACCGCGATAGAGACTCTGTTCGACTTGGGTTCGGCGCAACACAAGACCAAGGCTATCGCCCAGGCGCTTTCTGACTATGTCAGTTCATCGCCTGCCGACCGGGACAGGGCCTACAATACAATCCGAGACCTATATCAAAAGCGCGGGCGAGTCGTGCACGTTGCTGGGAAGGTAGATTCTCACGACTTCATGCAGACATACGCGCTCACCCGTTGTGCGTTCAAAAAGGTGATTACTATCGGCGAACTGCCCCCCTTGCCTCTCCCCTCTTAATCCAGTACAATAATCCAACTTTCAAACTTTTGTAATTGTGAGGTTAGGTTATGTCCTTGGTCACGGTGAAGCCGAAGTTTCAGGTTACTATTCCGGCTAAGCTTCGCGAGCGCATTGAATTGCATGAAGGGGACCTTATGGAGGCGACGGTTGTTGAGGGGGGGATTTTCCTTCGGCCCAAGGAGGTGGTGGACCGGGGTGTGGCCGCTGACCGTATTCAGGCTCTTCTTCAAAATGTAAAGCCTTCGCCTGAAGATGCGGGCCGGTCCGAGGGTGAGGTTATGGAAGAAGCCATCGCTGATATCGCCGAGGCCCGGAAGTCGCGCCATAAATCTAATTCATGAGGGTTGTCCTCGATTGCAATGTCGTTATCTCAGCGGCGCGGGCCATAGGCGTTTGCGGTGACGTCATTGTCGAGGCGTCACGCAATCACGTGATCGTGCTGTCGGCCCCCATTCTTTATGAATATCAGGCTGTCGCCAGTCGTCCAAAGCACGACTATTATCGGGAAAGCCTATTCGCCATCATCAAGGAAATCGAAAAGGTGGCCATCGTGGTTAAGCCGGCTGAGACCTTATTTGGAATCCGCGATCCAGATGATGAAGTCTATCTCGCTACCGCCGTCGCCGGTGGCGCCGTTCTGGTTACGGGAAATACAAGGGATTTTACCGAACCAAAATACGGGCCGGTCGAGATTCTTTCCCCGCGCGCTTTCCTGGACCGGATAAAATAGCCGTCATCGCTTCATATGCCTGTCGATCAATCCCGGCAATCGCCTCTCCCAGCGTTTGATCTCGCGTTTTACATCGAGGCGCTTCTTGAGCCTCACCTGCGGAACCATGATGAACATGACCACCGTGGTCATGCCCTGTTTCATGCGGCCTGTTTTTGTATAGGCCCCACCCTTGGCGCGGCGGCCCGTCCGTCCCGACTTGTTGATGCGGACCCCGTCCACCACCAGCAGCGACGGACGCCCGCGGCGGTAGACGAACCGTA
>CAJXGZ010000081.1 GCA_913053795.1 uncultured Rhodospirillales bacterium
ACAACAACCTGATCAATCTTTTGAAAACCACCACGGTGGCGTATGCCATCGCCGCGCCAGAAACCCTTTATGTCGCCAACCAGATCTGGTCGGATGAATACAATGTGCTGGAGATGATGAACGTCGTCTGGGTGGTCTATATCGTGCTTGTCGGCATATTGGTCTGGCTGATGCACAAATGGGAAAAATCAATCAGAATTCCGGGATACGGCCAGTGAAGGGCCTGACAAAGAAAACCGCCCTGGTCCAGGGGCGCACCAGCATGGTCAGCGACGGCCGCCTCAAGATCGAGTTCCGTCTTTGGGACGTCTACGCCGAACAGCAGATGGTGGGGCTGGCTTACTTCACCATTTCCGAAAACTGGCGCCGCGTCGGCCATATTATCGCCGACTCCATTTACAAGCGCATCACCGGCGAAGAAGGTTATTTCGACACCCGCATCGTCTACGTCGCCGAAAGCGGCCCCCTCAACAGGCGGGAAAAACGATTGGCGATCATGGACCAGGACGGAGAAAACCACCGTTTTCTTACTCCGGCGGACGGCAAACTGGTTCTAACGCCGCGTTTCTCCCCAACCATGCAGGAAATCACTTATCTTTATTATTACGGCAATGTTCCGCGCGTCTATTTGTTTAATATCGACAACGGCGACTTTGAAATGCTTGGCGAATTCGAGGGAATGACTTTTGCGCCGAGGTTTTCGCCCGATGGCAGGAAAGTCATCATGAGCTGGGCCAAGAACGGCAATTCCGAGATATTCACCATGGACTTGGGAACCCGCAAGGTGAAGCAACTGACCCGGCACTCAGCCATCGACACCTCGCCCAGCTATTCCCCCGATGGCGACCAGATTACGTTCAACTCCGATCGCGGCGGCTCGCAACAGATTTACGTCATGAACGCTAACGGCGGCAACGTGCGCAGGATCAGTCACGGCAAGGGCCGCTACGCTACGCCCGTATGGTCTCCGCGCGGCGACTTGATCGCCTTCACCAAGATGTTGAAGGGAACTTTCTACATCGGCGTTATGCGCATTGACGGCAGCGGCGAGCGCTTGCTTGACAAGGATTTCCTGGTGGAGGGGCCCACATGGGCGCCCAATGGACGCGTTCTCATGTATTTCAGGCAACAACGTTCGGACAGTTCCGGCGGCGGCGGCGGCGCGAATCTCTACTCTATTGACCTGACCGGACACAACAAACGCAAGGTCATAACGCCGCTGGACGCTTCGGATCCGGCTTGGTCGCCCTTAATTCCCAACTAGCTGCATGCGTCAAGATTTTCATTAACCTGCAAAAAACGCTTGGAATTGGCGGTTTTTCTCATTAAGAATAAGGGTTTATTAAGGGTTTGCATGGAAAGTCCGCTTACAAAGGGGGTCAAGAGAGCGCCCCTTGCCACGATGTCGTGGCGTTAAATGGTTTTAGCGCCGTTTTATCCATACAATAGCTCCGATGTGGGAGAGAAATAATGCGTCTTAAATTTTTAAGCCTGATTGCGGCGCTGGCTCTGGTTTCCGCGTGCGAATCCGCGCCGGAAGACGGCGCCGGCAGCGCCGGCGGCGGCGCCGCCGCGGGTTCTATCGGCCAGCGTGATCTTTCGGTTGAGGAAGGCACCAAGGAGGACTTTGTCGTCAACGTCGGCGATCGCGTTCACTTTGAATTAGATAAGTTCAACCTGAATTCCGCAGCCCAGGCTACTCTGGATAAACAAGCTGCTTGGCTGCATAAATTTCCAACGGCCAACATCTCTATTGAAGGACATTGCGATGAGCGCGGCACGCGCGAGTACAACTTGGCGCTCGGGGAGCGCCGCGCCAACTCGGTGAAGGATTATCTGGTGGCTCTTGGCATCAGCGCATCGCGCATAACGACCATTTCCTACGGTAAGGAAAGGCCTGTCGCCCTCGGCTCCAATGAAGACGCCTGGGCGCAAAATCGCCGCGCCGTGACGAAGATTAACGCTCCCGGCGGCTAAATAACGTCACGTCTCATCGGGTTTTGCGGCGCTTGTCCTTCCGGAAATTGCCGGTATGGGCAAGCGCCGCAATTTTGCCAATAATGATATGCATGCTGTTCAAAGTCGTTCGTTTGGTTTCCATTTCAGGGGTTCGCCCATGAGACGCCGTTTTTTCAGGGGTTTTTTCGCCGCCGGGTTGCTTGCGGTTCTGGCCGGCTCCACACAGGTTTTGGCCCAGAGCGGTGAGCTTCAGTCGCTTGTTGACCGCCTGGACCGGTTGGAGCGCGACATAAAGACGCTCAACATCCAGCTTTCCCGAGGCGGCGATTCAACGGGAAAACCCCTTGCTCCGGGCGCTTCTTCAGCCATCGCCCGCATGGAGTTGCGTATTACGGAATTTGAAAGCGAGCTGCGCGCCGCCACCGGCAACGCCGAGGAGGTGGTTTATCAAATTGGAATGATTAACCGGCGTCTCGACAAGATGATCAGCGATATGGATTTCCGCCTCAACGCTCTCGAAGGAACAAACCCGGCGGCGGCGGGCGGCCTTGCCCCGACGACGTCCACCGCGGGGTCCTTGCCGCCGCCGGTGCTGGCGGCGGCGTCGGGAACTCTCGGCACCATCACCGAAAAAGAATTAAAGTCCATTAATAAACCGGGCGACGGCGGGCGCAAGTATGGTGGGGAAAAGAAGCCGCCGCAGCAAACCGCCGCGGCTTCCACCAGCGTTTTGCCCAAGGGCTCTCCAAGGGATCAATACGTCTACGCCTTTAAGCTCTTGCGCCAAACCAAATACGAAGAGGCGGAAATCGCCTTGCGTGAGTTCCTGAGTAAACATGAAGGCGATGAACTCGCCGGCAACGCCCGCTACTGGCTGGGCGAAACCTTCTATGTGCGCAATGATTTTCGCACGGCGGCGCGGGTGTTTATCGAGGGCTATCGGAAAAACCCCAATGGCGCCAAGGCGCCCGACACCTTGTTGAAGCTGGGCATGTCCTTGGTCAAACTCGACAAAAAAAATGAAGCGTGCGCCACCTTTGGCAAATTGTTGAAGGATTTTCCCGCCATACCAAGCAACACGGCGAGATTGGTGGCCAAGGAACGCGCAAACACCGGCTGTAAATGAAAGTGAACGATACGCTTGAACGCGCCTCTTAACGAAAACGCCTCTGTTTCCAATAAAGACTTCGAATCCATGATGGCCGCGGTCGCCCCCTTTGAGGCCAGCCCCCGCTTGGCGGTGGCGGTCTCCGGCGGCGGCGACAGCATGGCCCTTTGTCTGTTGGCCGACGCCTGGGCGCGTGCGCGGGGGGGAAGCGTCAGCGCCCTTACCGTCGATCACGGGCTGCGCCCCGAATCTTCAAAAGAGGCCGCTCAAGTGGGCCGCTGGCTGGCCCAGCGCCGCATCGAGCACCACATTCTCAGTTGGCCGGGAGCCAAGCCCGCCACGGGCGTGCAGGCGTGGGCGCGCGGGGTTCGCTACGGGCTTATGACGTCGTGGGCCGCCGAAGCTGGGGCGCTTCACCTTTTGCTCGCCCACAACATGGAGGATCAAGCCGAAACGTTTCTTATGAGGTTGGCGCACGGCAGCGGCGTTGACGGCTTGTCTTCAATGTCGGCTGTGGTGGAAACGCCATCGGCAAGGCTGGCGCGGCCTCTTCTCGGCGTATCGGGGGAGCGCTTGAGGAATACGTTGAGGGAGCAGGGTCAGGACTGGATCGAGGACGCCTCCAACCGAAACCCGAGGTTCGCCAGGACAGAAGCCCGCGCCGCCGTGAAGCGCCTCGCCGGGAAAGGGATTGCGCCCGAGCGCTTGGCGGCGGCGGCGCGCCGCTTGGGACAGGCGCGTTTGATCATGGAAGCCGCCGTATCGGCCCTATTGGCGCGGTGCTGCGCCTTTCATCCGGCGGGTCATGCTTATCTGGATGCGGCGATTTTAACGTCCGCGCCGGCGCCCGCGTCCTTCAGGGCGTTGGCCCGGGTTCTCATGTGCGTCGGCGGCGGGGCCTACCCGCCGCGCCGGGAAAAGATGGCGCGTCTTCATGATCAAATCACCGGGGGCGCGTTTGAAGGCGCGAGGACTCTCGGCGGATGCCGCATTATTCCCCCAGGGAAGGGGACAGAGAATACTAGGATTCTTGTTTGCAGGGAGGGGCGCGGTATGCCCGAGCCCGTCGCCGCGGTTCCCGGCGCCAGGGTCCTATGGGATGGCCGCTTCGCCGTGGAATTCAACGCAACGCAAGCCTCGGATGATCAGGCAAGCTTAAGCTGTCTGGGCCGGAATGGCTGGGACGAAATCGCCTCGGAGCTTGAAAAAACAAGGTTTTGCGCGATTCCGCCCGCCGCCAGGGCTTCTTTACCGGCGTTGCGCGACGGAAAGGGCGTTGTCGCTGTTCCCCACTTGAAATACAGGCGCGACGGCGGCAATCCCTCCACCGCGAATATCAAAAGAATCACGTTCCACCCGCAAAATAGCGCCTCGGGTGCAGGTTTCGTTCTTGTTTAATTTTTATTGGTCACTATCTCATTGTTAGGATAAGCTTTACACACTAGGAAGGAAGTAAATTTGAATTTCAGCAAAAATTTTGCGCTGTGGGCAATCATTGCGTTGCTGGTTTTCGCGCTGTTTAACCTGTTCCAGGGATCCGCGCCCAGGGGGCCGCAAAACGTCCTGACGTTCTCGCAATTCCTAACGAGCGTGGAAAAAGGCGAAATAAGCAACGTCATTATTAATGGCCAAAACATCACCGGCAGCTTCAGCGGCGGCCGCCCGTTCAGCACGGTCGCGCCTGACGATCCCACCCTGATTTCCAAGCTCACCAAGGGCGGCGTGCAAATCTCGGTGACGCCGACGGATGAAAACTCGCCGACGTTGTGGGGCATTATCATTTCGTGGTTCCCCATGCTGCTGCTCATCGGCGTTTGGATTTTCTTCATGCGCCAGATGCAGGGCGGCGGCGGCAAAGCCATGGGTTTTGGGAAATCCAAGGCGCGGTTGCTGACCGAGAAGATGGGCCGGATCACCTTCGAGGATGTCGCCGGCATCGACGAGGCCAAACAGGAGCTTGAGGAAATCGTCGATTTCCTAAAGGACCCCCATAAATTTCAGCGCCTCGGCGGTAAAATTCCCAAGGGCTGCCTGCTGGTGGGGCCGCCGGGCACCGGCAAGACGCTTCTCGCCCGCGCCATCGCCGGCGAGGCCAATGTGCCTTTCTTTACGATCTCGGGCTCTGACTTTGTCGAGATGTTCGTCGGCGTCGGCGCCTCCAGGGTGCGCGACATGTTCGATCAGGGCAAAAAAAATGCGCCCTGCATCATCTTCATCGACGAGCTGGACGCCGTCGGCCGCCATAGGGGCGCGGGCCTTGGCGGCGGCAACGATGAGAGAGAGCAGACCCTCAACCAGCTGCTGGTGGAGATGGACGGCTTCGAGACCAACGAGGGCGTGATCCTGATCGCCGCCACCAACCGGCCCGACGTTCTCGATCCGGCGCTGCTGAGGCCCGGGCGTTTTGATCGCCAGGTCGTCGTTCCCAATCCCGACATCCTGGGACGCGAGCAAATCCTGAAGGTCCACATGCGCACGGTGACCATGTCGCCCGACGTCGATCCCCGCGTCATCGCGCGCGGCACGCCCGGCTTTTCCGGCGCCGACCTCGCCAATCTGGTCAACGAGGCGGCGCTGCTGGCGGCGCGCACCTCCAAGCGCGTCGTCACCATGGCCGATTTCGAGGCCGCCAAGGACAAGGTGATGATGGGCGCCGAGCGCCGCTCCATGGTGATGAGCGAGGAGGAAAAGGAGCTCACCGCCTACCACGAGGCGGGACACGCCCTGGTCGGCCTCAACGTGCCTAAGCACGACCCCTTGCACAAGGTCACCATTATTCCCCGCGGCCGCGCCCTCGGCGTCACCATGAACCTGCCCGAGAAGGACCGCTACAGCTACTCCAAGGCCGAGCTTGAATCCAAGCTGGCCAGCATGTTCGGCGGCCGCATCGCCGAGGAAATCGTCTTCGGCCCGGAAAACATCACCACCGGCGCCGGCAACGACATCAAACAGGCCACCGAAATGGCGCGGCGCATGGTTACCGAATACGGCTTCAGCGATAGATTGGGACCGCTAAGGTATTCGGAAAACGAAGAGGAGGTGTTCCTCGGCCATTCGGTGACCCAGCGCAAGAACGTCTCCGACGCCACCGCCAAGATCATCGACGAGGAAATCCGCCGCCTCATCGAGGAAGCGGAAGCCAAGGCCCGCGACATTCTGAAGAAGAAGCGCAAGCAGCTCGATATCATCGCCAAGGCGCTGCTGGAATACGAAACCCTGGATGGCGATGAAGTGGACGCCCTTCTTCGGGGCGAACCCATTCTCCGGCCAGAGGAAAGGGACGCCGCCGCGGACTCGGCGCGCAAGTCCTCCGTCCCGCCCAGCGGCCACAAGCCGAAAATGCGCCGCCCGCCCGGCATCGATCCCGAACCCCAGCCCGAGTCCTAGTGGATAGTGAAAGTGGCCGAAGCAACCTTCGCCGGTCTGCTGCTGGACCGCCCCATCATCATGGGCGTCGTCAACGTCACGCCGGACAGCTTTTCCGACGGCGGCGAAACCTTTGACTCCGCCGCCGCCGTCCGCCGCGGCCGCGAACACATCAAGGCCGGAGCCCAAATCCTCGACATCGGTGCTGAATCCACCCGCCCCGGCGCCGACCCGGTTTCGCCGCAAGATGAAATCAATCGGGCGCGGCCGGTTATCGAGGCGCTGGCCGGCGGCGGCGCCGTGATTTCCGTCGACACCCGCAAAGCCGAGGTCATGGCGGCGGCGCTAAAAGCCGGCGCCTCGATTATCAACGACATCGCCGCCTTGACGGACCCCGGCGCCCTGGACGCAGCGGCCAATGGCGGCGCCTCGGTGATCCTCATGCATATGCAGGGCGATCCCGCCACCATGCAGGACGCGCCCGCCTACCGGGACGCGCCCAAGGAAATCCGCGCCTTTTTGGCGGCGCGCATCGAGGCGTGCCAAGCGGCGGGGATCGATAAGGCGCGCATCGCCATTGATCCCGGCATAGGCTTCGGCAAGACGCCGCGCCACAACGTTGAGATTGTGAGCCGCCTGGACGAATTCCTCGATCTCGGCTGTCCGTTGGTCCTGGGCGTTTCGCGCAAGAGCTTCATCGCCTCCCTGAGCCGGGACGCGCCGCCCCGGATGCGTCTCGGCGGCTCGCTCGCCGCGGCGCTGGCCGGGGTCAAGCGCGGCGCCAAAATCCTGCGCGTCCACGACGTCGCCGAAACCCGCCAGGCGCTCGACGTGTGGGAGGCCATGGAAAACGAGTTGTAAAAATCGGAAACAATAAGTTAACCCCGCTTAAACCCATTCAGGGGTAAGCTTGCTGCTAACTTTTGGAGGTTTTATGACGCGTAAGCTTTTCGGCACCGACGGTATCCGCGGCCAAGCCAACAGCGAGCCCATGACGGCCCAAACCGCCCTCAAGGTGGGCATGGCGGCGGCCCTGCATTTCACCCGCGGCAATCACCAGCACCGGGTGGTGATCGGCAAGGACACCCGCCTGTCCGGCTACATGATCGAGCCGGCGCTGACCGCCGGGTTCATTTCCATGGGCATGGACGTGATCCTGGTGGGGCCCATGCCGACGCCCGCCATCGCCATGCTGACCCGCAGCTTAAGGGCCGATCTGGGAGTCATGATTTCGGCCTCCCACAATCCTTACCAGGACAACGGCATAAAGCTTTTCGGTCCTGATTCCCACAAGCTGTCCGACGCGGTGGAGAGCGAGATCGAGAGCCATGTCGTCAACGGCCTTGCCGGAGCGCTTGCGCCGCCGGATAAGCTGGGCAAGGCTTTGCGCCTGGAGGACGCCGTCGGGCGCTACACCGAACACGTCAAGCAGACGTTCCCCAAGGGCCTCAGGCTGAACGGCCTCAAGGTGGTCGCCGACTGCGCCAACGGCGCCGCCTACAAGGTGGCGCCCGAGGTGCTGTGGGAGCTGGGGGCCGAGGTGATCCCCGTCGGCGTCAATCCCGACGGCTTCAACATCAACCGTGATTGCGGCTCCACCAGCCCGGAAATCATGCAAGCCACCGTGGTTTCCCACGGCGCCGATTTGGGGATTTGCCTTGACGGCGACGCCGACAGGGTGCTGATCGCCGACGAGCAGGGAGCCCTCATCGACGGAGACCAGATCCTGGCGCTGGTGGCGCGGGACTGGCTGGTGACGGGTCAGCTTAAAGGCGGCGGCGTCGTCGCCACGGTGATGTCAAATCTGGGCCTGGAGCGCTACCTGGAAGGCTTGAGCCTTTCGCTTGTCCGCACGCCCGTTGGCGACCGCTACGTTGTCGAGCATATGCGCAAGCACGGCTTCAACCTGGGCGGCGAGCAGTCCGGGCACATCATCCTCAGCGACTACGGCGCCACCGGCGACGGCTTGGTCGCGGCGCTTCAGGCGCTGGCCGTGGTGGTCAAGACGCAGCGTCCCGCCAGCGAGGTCTGCCGCGTCTTCGCACCGCTTCCCCAGGTGCTGCGCAACGTCGGCTACAACGGCGGCCAGCCGCTGGAGAACAGCGCCGTGAAAAAAGCCGTCTTCCAAGGAGAGCGTCGCCTGAAAGGCGCCGGAAGGCTGCTGATCCGCAAGTCGGGAACCGAACCCCTGATCCGCATCATGGCCGAGGGCGGGGACGAAGACCTGATCCACGAGGTGGTCAAGGAGATCGTCGCCGCCGTCGAAAAAACGGCGGAGAATTAGCCCTTGAAGGGCCGCGTCCTCATTATCGCCGGCTCCGACTCCGGCGGCGGCGCCGGCATCATCGCCTCGTGCCTTGGCCGCGCCGATGGCGGCATTGGCGGCGTTGGCGCGTTGCTGAATATCCTGCAATTCGGTCAGCGTCTGGCGCAGCGCTTTGTCCTGGCTCAGCAGCTGGGCGGCCCGGGGCGGCAGGGCCCGGCGCGCCAGACCCTTGTCAAAGCCTTCAGGGTTCTGGCGAATCCAGCGAATGTCGTGCATGGGGTTGTCCTGATTTTGACCGATGCGGTGGCCGGTCTCGCGCAAGAGTGTTTGGCACCCGTTATATAGAATTTCGCAAAACCGGCGTCCAGATTCTAGTTTTATT